>JBJOOK010000040.1:0-5770 GCA_046051325.1 Actinomycetota bacterium
TAAAAATCCTAAAGTCATTCCCACTAGTAATGCTGAAATTAATGTGGGCAAGGTTGCTCTAGAAAAACCAAATTCAACACTTAATAAATAGCTATAAGCAAAGAATGCTGCAGCACCAAGTCCTACTACTCCTGCTGCTAAACCATCTAATCCATCAACAAAATTAACCGCATTAACTGTAATTAAAACTATTAAAACTGTTAACAAAACTCCGGTTAAAGGATCAAGACTTAGAGTTCCTTGCACAAATGGAAGAGGTAACCAAATTAGAGAAATTCCTTGTGATGCCATCACTGCTGCAGCAAGTGTTTGGCCAGCTAATTTAACTGGTCCATCAATTGACCATTTGTCATCAATTACACCTAATAAAACTAAAATCCCAGCTCCAGCAAGCAATGCTCTTATTTGGCTGCCATCGTTAAAAACATTACTGATTAATGGCAACTGTGAAGCCAAAGAAAGTCCTGCTAATAAACCTGCCACCATTGCTAATCCACCTAAACGTGGAATTGGGCGATCATGCACATCTCTATCTCGCACTTTGGCCATAAAACCAAAACGAAGTGCTGCATAGCGTGCAATTGGAGTTGTTAAATAAGTAATGAAAGCTGTTGCCAAGAGTACTAACAAATACTCGCGCAAGGTTTTACTACTTTCTGATTATTTTTTAACTGCGTGGGTATGCAGGAAATGCTTTACAAAGTTTATTAACTTCGTCAGCAATCTTGTCATGACCTGATTCACTCTTCACAGCTTGAGCGATAAATGATGCAATTTGCTTCATTTCAGGTACACCCATTCCCTGAGTTGTAACAGATGGTGAACCAACTCTGATACCACTTGCAGTCATTGGTGGAAGTGGATCATTTGGAATTGGATTCTTATTCAAAGTGATTCGAGATGCATCGCAACGCTTCTCAGCATCTTTTCCAGTAACGCCAACTGGTGTTAAATCAACTAACACAAGATGAGTATCTGTGCCACCACTTACAGGTCGCATACCTTCTGCTTTTAATCCTTCAGATAAAGCTTGTGCATTGGTAATTACATTCTTTGTATATTGCTGGAATTCAGGTGTGGCACATTCTTTAAGTGCAACGGCTTTTGCAGCAACACCATTCATTAATGGGCCACCTTGCATCATTGGAAATACTGCCTTATCGATTGCTTGAGCATGTTGTGCTTTACACACAATCATTCCGCCACGTGGTCCACGCAATACTTTGTGAGTTGTAAATGAAACAACGTCTGCATAAGGAACAGGACTTGGAATTGCTTTTCCAGCGACTAAGCCAATGAAATGTGCAGCATCCACCCAAAGAATTGCTCCTACTTCATCAGCAATTTCACGCATCAATTTGAAATCAACTAAACGAGGATAAGCAGTTGCTCCTGCCACAATCATTTTTGGTTTGTGTTGTTTTGCTAAATCACGCACATTGTCATAATCAATTAATTCAGTTTTTGGATCAACTGAATAACCAATTGGGTTAAACCATTTACCAGAAAAGCTAACTGGAGATCCGTGAGTTAAATGTCCGCCTTGAGCAAGACTCATTGCCAAAACTGTGTCACCTGGTTTGGTGAATGCACCATAAACTGCAATGTTGGCACTTGCACCAGAATGTGGTTGTAAGTTTGCATGATCTGCATCAAAAAGTTTCTTTGCTCTTTCAATACCAATTACTTCTGCTTCATCAACAACTGAACATCCACCGTAATAACGTTTGCCGGGATAACCTTCGGCATATTTATTACTAAATGTGCTTCCTAAAGCTGCTAATACTGCAGGAGAAGTAAAGTTTTCACTGGCAATTAATTGCAGACCACCACGAGCTCGTTCTAATTCTTTAAGTAATAAAGATGCAATTTCTGGATCTTGATTTTGTAGGGAATCCCAATCTGGACCCCAAAAGGTACTATTGCCCATTTTTAAATTGCCTCTCTATTTCACTTGCACCAAATACTATGGCAGAACTTCAATATTTGGCACGATGAGACGAATCTCCTCTAGCGGGATCGCACCTTGACGAAGCAGTTTTATTTCACCAGATGAAACATCCACAATTGTTGATGCAACATTTCCTGGGGTTTGTCCCCCATCTAAGTAAATAGTTACTTCCTCACCTAATTGAGCAATTGCTTCTTCAACGTTGGTTGCTGCTGGTTGACCAGTTTTATTGGCACTGCTTACTGCCATTGGACCAACTGCATTTAGTAATTCAATGGCAATTGGATTAAGTGGCATTCTCAAAGCAACAGTTTGATTTGTTTCTCCCAAATCCCAACGAAGTGTTGGTTGAGCTTTGACAACAATTGTTAACGCTCCTGGCCAAAATGCTTCTGCTAATGCTTTGGTAACGCCATCAACTCTTTGTGCCAAACCATCTAAAGCTTTGACATGTCCAACCAAAACTGGAATTGGCATATTGCGGTCTCTACCTTTAGCCGCTAATAATTTTTGTGGTCCTGTTTGAGAAAAGGCATCTGTACCAAGTCCATAAACAGTATCAGTTGGTAACACAACTAAATCTCCACGTTTTGCTGCTGCGATAGCAGCAGTAATTCCGTCTTTTCTTTCCATTTCATTATTCATGGAAAATTTACGAATCATATTTTTATTCCAACGGTGTATCGGGGCAAACCGTTTAAATCCCTTCGGTCTTCAACTTTGGTGAAAGCTTTTGATTCAAGTAATAAATAAGGAACACCTGTTTCTTCCACATTTGAACCTTGCACATCTGCATGTTCAATTGCAATAAACCCACCCGGTTTTAATAAATCTTGAGCAATTTTTATAACAACTCTGACTAAATCTAAGCCGTCTCTACCGCCAAAAAGTGCCATCTCTGGTTCATAATCTTTTACTTCTGGTTCTCGGGGAATCATTTTGTTAGGAATATAGGGAGGATTTGAAACAAGAGCATCAACTTTAAATTTTAAGTTTTCCAGATCTTTTATTTGCTCTTCAATATCTGCATTGATGGCAATAAATTTGGAATTTGCTTTACTCAACAATTCTTCGTTATCAGCTAAATTTTTAGTTAAATACTGAAATGCTTCAGGTGATTTTTCCACTGCATAAACATCTGAATTTCCTACTTCGCCAGCTAATGCAAGGGCGATCGCGCCAGATCCAGAACAAAGATCAACCACAATATTTCTATCTTGATTTTTATCTTTTAAATATCTCACAGTTGATTCAACTAGTAATTCAGTTTCTGGACGAGGAATAAAAACACCTGGACCAACATTTAGAACTAGTCTTCTAAATCCTTGTTCACCTAAAATATGTTGTAAAGGAATTCTTCTGACTCTTTTTTCAACAAGTTTTTCAATCTCTCGATATTGATCATCTTCTATATCTTTAACTAAACCAATTCGGTTTCTTTCAATTCCTAAGGAAAAAGCAACTAAAGATTCGGCATCAAATCTTGGGCTTGGCACCCCTGCATTTTTAAGTCTTAATTCAATATCAACAAGAACACTTCTTGTTAACTTACTCAACGGGTTTCTCCAACCTCAGCCAACTTTTGTGTGATTTCCATATCCACACAAGATTGCAAAACAGGATCTAGATCGCCATTAAGGATTTGGTCTAAATTATGTGACTTATAACCGGTGCGATGATCAGTTAAACGATTTTCGGGAAAGTTATAAGTTCTAATTCGTTCTGATCTATCCACAGTTCTTACTTGTAATTTTCTAGAAGCAGATTCTTCTTGTGCTCTTGTTTCTTCAGCAGCAGAAAGCAATCTTGCTCTTAAAATTCTTAATGCGGATTCTTTATTTTGTAATTGGCTTTTTTCATTCTGACAAGAAACCACAATTCCAGTCGGAATGTGAGTAATACGTACAGCAGAATCTGTGGTGTTAACAGATTGTCCACCGGGACCAGATGATCTATAAACATCTACGCGAATTTCTTCGTTTTTAATTTCAACATCAATTTCTTCTGCTTCAGGAAAAACTAAAACTCCAGCAGCTGAAGTGTGAACTCGACCTTGGGATTCTGTAACTGGAACTCTTTGCACACGATGAACTCCACCTTCATGTTTCATCCACGCATAAGGAGCATTTCCTAATTCAGGATTTGCTTTAGCTTTGATTGCAATAGATGCGTTTTTATATCCACCCATATCGGAATCAACTGCGTCAATCAAAGTTGCTTTCCAACCACGCTTTTCAGCAAATCTTAAATACATGCGAACTAAGTCACCGGCAAATAAAGCAGACTCTTCCCCACCTTCTCCAGATTTAACTTCCACGATCACATCTTTGCCATCAAGTGGATCTCTTGGAATTAACATCAGTTGTAATTTGTCAGCTAAAACTTGAACTTCTTCTGCTACTTTTTCTGCTTCGACTTTGAAACTGGAATCATCCATTGATAACTCAACAGCAGCAGCATGATCTTCTACAAGTTTTTGATATTCGCGCCAAGTAGCAACGATTGGTTTTAATTCAGCAAAACGTCGACCAACTTGACGAGCTTTATTTTGATCAGAGTGAAGTTTAGGATCTGACATTTTGTGTTCTAACTCAACTAATTCAGCAGCTAAGTCGACTACGCCTTCAAACATCTATCCTCACCCCTTTTCTAAAACTCTTGTTTAGGTAAAACAAAACGGACGCCGGTTTTTTAAAACACAAACAAATGTGTCTTAAAACCGACGTCCGTAAGTTTAGCTATTTGTTGGCGCTTTTGCCGTAACGCTTTTCGAACTTTGATACGCGACCTGCGGTATCCAAAATCTTTTGTTTACCGGTATAGAACGGATGACATTGTTGACAAATTTCTGCATGCATAACACCATTTTGTGCAGTGCTACGAGTTTGAAATGTATTTCCACATGAGCAGGTAACAGTTGTCTCTGCGTAATCTGGATGAATTTCTGGTTTCATCTTTTTATTGCTCCGTCTTCTATTTCCTTGTAGCCAATTCTATTCAGCGTCGTCGCCGTTAGTGGTTGGGGTGGTCTTTTGTACCTGTAAGAGGAACTCAAAGTTGGTTTTTGTCTCACGCAACTTGTTGAGTAGTAGCTCGATTGCTTGTTGTGGGTCCAGGGCATGAAGCACTCTGCGAAGTGTCCAAATGATCTTTAGTTCATCTGGAGACATAAGAATTTCTTCTTTTCTTGTACCTGAAGAATCAATATCAACAGCAGGGAAAATTCTTCGATCAGCAAGTTTGCGATCGAGTTTAAGTTCCATGTTTCCTGTTCCTTTAAATTCTTCGAAAATAACTTCATCCATACGAGAACCAGTTTCAACCAAAGCTGTAGCAATGATTGTTAATGATCCGCCGTTTTCGATGTTTCGAGCAGCACCGAAGAACTTCTTTGGTGGATACAAAGCTGCTGAGTCAACACCACCAGAAAGAATTCTTCCTGAAGTTGGAGCAGACAAGTTATATGCACGACCAAGACGTGTCATGGAATCAAGCAAGATCACAACGTCGTGACCCATTTCCACTAAACGCTTTGCTCTTTCAATTGAAAGTTCAGCCACAGTTGTGTGATCTTCTGCAGGTCTATCAAAAGTTGAAGCAATAACTTCACCCTTAACAGAGCGTTGCATATCTGTTACTTCTTCTGGTCTTTCATCAACTAGTACAACCATCAAATGAACTTCTGGGTTGTTTGTTGTGATTGCGTTTGCAATTGCTTGCAAGACCATTGTTTTACCAGCTTTTGGTGGTGAAACAATCAAACCTCTTTGACCTTTACCAATTGGTGCAACTAAATCAATTACACGAGTAGTTAGGTTA
>JBJOOK010000041.1:0-5721 GCA_046051325.1 Actinomycetota bacterium
TGTGCAATGCGAGTCATTTCCTTAATTGCATCACTTGGTACAACAATTTTGCCTTTTTTGAATTGCAAGTTTGCAACGACGCTAAATAGGTTAGCGTTACCGCTTCTTTCGCCATAACCATTTGCCGTTCCTTGAACATGTGTTGCACCTGCATCAACTGCAGACAAAGTATTTGCTACCGCACAGTTGGTGTCATCATGGCAATGAATTCCGATTCGCGCTTTTGTAGCACTTAAAACTTCATGAACAACTTCACCTAATTCATTTGGAAGCATTCCCCCATTTGTGTCACAAAGGGCAACAATTTCTGCTCCACTTTGAGTTGCAGCATTAACAACTTCTAGAGCAAAGTTTTTATTACTTTTATAACCATCAAAGAAATGTTCAGCATCAAGAAAAACTCGTCTTCCTTCAGCAGTTAAGAATGCCACAGTGTCTTTAATCATGGCAATGTTTTCTTCCAATGTGGTTTTCAAAGCCAATTCAACGTGTCGATCAAAGGATTTTGCAACCAAAGTAATCACTTGAGCTTTTGAATCAAGAAGTGCTCTTACTTGAGGATCATCTTGTGCTTTTACGTTTGGTCTTCTAGTACTTCCAAATGCAGCAAGGGTTGCGTACTTTAGTTTTAAGTCTGTGTGAGCTTTAGCAAAAAATTCTGTGTCTTTAGGGTTTGCGCCAGGCCATCCACCTTCGATATAACCCACACCTAATGAATCAAGATGTTTGGCAATGTTTAGTTTGTCTTGCACCGAAAGGTTTAAACCTTCTTGTTGAGCACCATCTCTTAAAGTTGTGTCATAAATATGAAACGCAGAAGCATCTAGAGAAGAACTGTTTGTCATTTTCTTTTCTCCTTATTCTTTCTGGTTCCAGTAAACAAAAAACCCCTCGCTCTCGCGAAGGGCATCAGCACACTTGGTTTGGGTTTCATCACCCAAAAGTGCGCTTAACTAATAATTTCCTGGTTCTTCATTGCCTTTAGTTTGCCTCATCTGTAACAGCAGTATTAATACAGGGGTAATTTAACCGACCGAAACAGTCCAATTGTGTTCATCTTTTGCTACCCCAGTTTGAATATCCAACAAAGCAGCGCGGATTTTGGCTGTGACTGCTCCAGTTTCTCTTTGGCCAACTATAAATTCATCATCACTTGATTTAACTAAGCCAACAGGGGTGACAACTGCAGCTGTACCGCAAGCAAACACTTCAGTGATGTCTCCTTGTTCGCAACCTTTTTTCCAGTCTTCAATGCTTATCTTCTTTTCAACTGAAGTCATTCCTAAATCTTTTGCTAGTTGCAAAATGGAATCACGAGTAATTCCTGCAAGAAGTGATCCTGTTAAAGATGGAGTAACTATTTCATTTTTTTTGCCATAAACAAAATAAAGATTCATTCCACCCATTTCTTCAATGAAGCGACGTTCAATTGCATCTAGCCACACCACTTGATCGCAACCTTGTTTAGCGGCTTGGGCTTGGGCAATTAATGATGCTGCGTAATTTCCCGCAAATTTAGCTTCACCAGTTCCACCAGGAGCGGCACGTACATATTCCTTACTTAACCAAACTGAAACTGGTTTCACACCCGCTGGGAAATAGTTTCCGGCAGGAGAAGCAATTATTAAAAACAGATATTTACTGGCAGGTCTAACTCCTAAACCAACTTCGGTAGCAAACATAAAAGGTCTTAAGTAAAGAGATTTCTCTCGATCTTCTGGAACCCAACTCTTATCAACTGCAATTAATTGCTTTATGGCTTCTACAAATAATTCTTCTGGAATTTCTGGCATTGCCATTCTTTTGGCAGATTTAGCAAATCTTGCAGCATTTGATTTTGGTCTGAAAGTCTTTATAGAACCATCTTTGTGTTTGTAAGCTTTTAAACCTTCAAATATGGATTGACCGTAATGCAATGTCATGTTGGCTGGATCAATTGATAGTGGAGCATAAGGAACAACGCGTGGATTACTAAATCCTTTATCTTTTTCCCAATCAATTAAAACCATGTGATCGGTGAAATGTTTACCAAAACCTGGGTTTTCTAATATTGCATTTCTATCGGCATCAGATTTTGGTGAAGAGTTTTTGGTGACGCTAAATGAGGTCATGCACTCACCAATTTGGCGATTGCATCTCCAATTTCTGAAGTGCTTCGTTTAGTTGTGCCTCTAGTAGCTAAATCTTTGGCAACAGCTGTTTCTATTTTTTTGGCAGCTTCTTTTTCACCTAAATGCTCAAGCATCATTGACACACTCATGATTGCTGCTGTTGGATCTGCAATTCCTTTGCCAGCAATATCTGGAGCTGAACCATGAACTGGTTCAAACATTGATGGAGTTGTCTTTTCAGGATTGATATTGCCACTTGCAGCTAAACCAATTCCTCCAGCAATGGCAGCACCAATGTCAGTCAAGATGTCACCAAACAAATTGTCTGTTACAACAACATCAAATTTTTCTGGGTTTGTCACAAAAAACATTGATGCAGCATCAACGTGTTGATAATCAGTTTTAACGTCACTAAATTCTTTTGCTACGCGATCAAAAGTTCTCTTCCACATATCTCCTGCATAAACAAGTACGTTTGCTTTATGAACAAGTGTTAAATGTTTACGACGATTTTGAGCACGCTTGAATGCATCACGAATTACTCGCTCTGCTCCAAAAGCCGTGTTTAAAGATTCCTCTGTTGCAAGTTCATCTTTGGTGCCTTTTCTTAAAACACCACCTGCTCCAACGTATGAACCTTCAGTTCCTTCTCTAACAACAACCATGTCAATATTTTCTGGAGTTTTTCCAGCCAAAGGAGTAGTTACTCCTGGAAATAATTTAACTGGACGCAAATTTACATAATGATCTAATTCAAAACGTAAGCGAAGTAATAGTCCTCGTTCCAAAATTCCTGGTGCAACCTTTGGATCTCCAACAGCACCAAGCAAAATTGCATCAAATTTCTTTAATTCAGCTAAAACAGAATCAGGAAGAGTTTCTCCAGATTTAAGGTAGCGATTAGCACCTAAATCGTAATTTTGGGTATCAAATTTCAAACCCATGGCATCTAGAACTTTGCAACCTTCATTAACAACATCGACACCGATGCCGTCACCAGGAATTAGCGCAACGCGATAGGAATTCATAATAAGTACAGCGTAGGGCTGCGCTACTTGTTTTGTGCCTGCTACCCTTAATTCATAATGATTCGTTGCTTGCTACTTCAAAGCCGCAGCGAGGCCTAACGACTGGCCTCCTCGCTGCGGGAGTTTGCCATTGCTGGTTTTTTCCCATAGCGACTAGTTGAAGAGGTCAAAAGCAAAATGAAAAACAATAATCAGAAAACTTCCCCGATGAAGTTTCAGCGCTACGAAGCATTCACCCCCATTGATTTAAAAGATCGAACCTGGCCCAATAACAAAATCACTAAAGCTCCTCGTTGGTGTGCGGTTGATTTAAGAGATGGCAACCAAGCCTTAATAGATCCGATGACTCCAGATCGTAAAAGAAAAATGTTCGAACTTTTAGTCAAAATGGGTTACAAAGAAATTGAAGTTGGTTTTCCAGCCGCATCTCAAAATGATTTTGATTTTGTGCGCCAATTAATCAAAGATGATGTAATCCCTGATGATGTTGTAATTCAAGTTTTAACCCAAGCAAGAGAACACTTAATTGAGAGAACTTATGAGTCCCTTGAAGGTGTTGATAACGCAATTGTTCACGTTTATAACTCAACATCTGCCTTACAAAGAAGAGTTGTATTTGATTTAGACAGAAATGGCATTAAGGACATTGCAGTTCATGGTGCTCAACTTGTTGCCAAGTATGCCGAACAAATGGGTAAGAGTGAGATCTTCTTTGAATACTCCCCTGAATCATTTACTGGAACTGAACTTGAATATGCAGCTGAAGTTTGTAATGCCGTAAATGATGTGTGGCAACCAACAAAAGATCGTCCAAGTGTTATTAATTTACCTGCCACAGTTGAAATGGCCTCACCAAATGTTTATGCCGATTCCATTGAATGGATGAATCGAAACCTAAATAGAAGAGAAGGCGTAATTCTTTCTCTACATCCTCATAACGATCGAGGCACAGGTGTAGCTGCTGCTGAACTTGGTTACTTAGCTGGAGCCGATCGCATTGAAGGATGTTTATTCGGAAATGGTGAAAGAACTGGAAACGTTTGCTTAGTAACTCTTGGATTGAATTTATTTAGTCAAGGAATTGATCCTCAGATTGATTTCAGCAATATTGATGAAATCAAAAGAACTGTTGAGTATTGCAATCAATTACCAGTTGCAGAACGCCATCCCTATGGTGGAGATTTAGTTTTCACCGCATTTTCTGGCTCTCATCAAGATGCCATTAATAAAGGATTAAAAGCTTTACAAAAAGATGCTGACAAAGCAGGAAAACCAATTGAGGATTTCACTTGGAATGTTCCCTATTTACCAATTGATCCAAAAGATGTAGGCCGAAGCTATGAAGCTGTGATTAGGGTTAATTCCCAATCAGGCAAAGGTGGCGTTGCCTACATTATGAAAACAGAACATCAATTAGATCTGCCACGTAAATTACAAATTGAATTCAGTCAAGTGATTCAAAAAGTAACTGATACCGAAGGTGGCGAAGTATCTCCAACTGCGATGTGGGACATATTTAAAGATGAATACTTACCAAATCCACAAAAGCCATGGGGTCGCTTCTCTCTAGTTTCAGTGGCACAAGATTCTGCAGTTGATGGTGACACAACATTAACTGCCACCATTAAAGATAACGGTAAAGAATTTGTGATCAAGGGTGTAGGAAATGGTCCGATTGCTGCATTTTGTGTAGCACTTTCAACTCATGGAATTAATTTAAGAGTGCTTGATTATCACGAGCACGCATTAGCTTCAGGTGGAGATGCTCAAGCTGCGGCTTATTTGGAATGTTCAATAAATTCTCAAACACTTTGGGGTGTGGGAATTGACCCAAGTATTGTCACTTCATCACTAAAAGCAATTATTAGTGCTGTTAACAGATCTAATAGATAAAACTATTTTTTATCTCGACAAGCATCTGAGCAATACTTAACTTCATTCCAAGTTTTAGCCCACGATTTTCGCCACGTCATTTTGCGACCACAACGAAGACAAATCTTTTCTTCTTTTGGATGCTTAGAAATATGTGAGCCCACATACCTATTTTAGGTCTGTGGGCTCATTTGGCTAATTGAAATTTAGCGAGAAACAGTTCCTTGGAAATCGTCCTTGGTCTTATCAACCCAGGCCATTAATCCACGAAGCTTCTTACCTACTTCTTCGATTTGTGATTCTTCGCCTTTTTTCCTGAATTTCTTAAACTTCTTGGCACCATTGTCTTGATCATCAATGAAGTCTTTAGCAAATGATCCGTTTTGAATTTCCTTCAAAATCTTTTTCATTCTCTTCTTAGTCTTCTTGTTGATAATTCTTGGACCTGAAACATAATCACCGTATTCTGCAGTGTCAGAAACTGACCAACGCATTTTGGCAATTCCGCCTTCATACATAAGATCCACAATTAGTTTTAATTCATGCAAGCATTCAAAATAAGCAACTTCTGGTTGGTAACCTGCTTCAACCAAAGTTTCAAATCCTGCTTGAACTAATGCTGTGGTTCCACCGCATAAAACAGCTTGTTCACCAAATAAATCAGTTTCGGTTTCTTCTGTGAATGTGGTTTTAATTCCACCAGCACGAAG
>JBJOOK010000042.1:0-5613 GCA_046051325.1 Actinomycetota bacterium
TCCATACTCAATGATTACTCAACAACCACTTGGTGGAAAAGCACAATTTGGTGGTCAAAGATTTGGTGAAATGGAAGTTTGGGCTTTGGAAGCCTACGGTGCTGCATACGCACTACAAGAATTATTAACAATCAAGTCAGACGACGTATTAGGTCGTGTGAAAGTTTACGAAGCAATTGTGAAGGGTGAAAACATCCCAGAACCTGGAATTCCAGAATCCTTCAAAGTTCTTGTTAAAGAAATGCAATCACTCGGACTAAATGTTGAAGTTATGTCAGGAGATGGCAAAGCCATTGAAATGCGTGACACAGATGAAGACGTATTTAGAACAGCAGAAGAACTAGGTATCGACTTATCACGTCGTGAACCAAGTTCTGTAGAAGAAGTTTAAGAAACTAGGAAAAGGGCGGAAATAGAAAAATGTTAGATGTAAATAACTTTGATCAATTACGTATCGGCCTAGCTTCTGCAACAGATATTCGTAGCTGGTCACATGGTGAAGTTAAGAAACCTGAAACCATTAACTACCGAACATTAAAGCCTGAGAAAGATGGCTTGTTCTGTGAAAAGATTTTCGGACCAACCCGTGATTGGGAATGTTATTGCGGTAAATACAAACGTGTTCGATTCAAGGGCATCATTTGCGAACGTTGCGGTGTTGAAGTTACACGTGCAAAAGTTCGTCGCGAAAGAATGGGTCATATTGAGTTAGCAGCACCCGTAACTCACATTTGGTACTTCAAAGGTGTTCCTTCACGTTTAGGTTACCTACTTGATCTTGCACCAAAAGATTTAGAAAAAGTAATTTACTTTGCTGCCTACATGATCACAGATGTTGATGTGGATGCACGTCATGAAGATCTTCCATCATTAGAAGCAAAACTTGATTCTGAAAAGAAGAAAATTACAAATCGCCGCGATGCAGACATTAATGCTCGTACTAAAAAACTTGAAGAAGACTTAAAAGTATTAGAAAAAGATGGTGCTAAGTCTGATCAAAAACGAAAAGTAAAAGAATCAGCAGAACGCGAAATGAATTCAATTCGCAGAAAAATTGATGCTGAAATCGACCGCCTAGCTTCAGTTTTTGATCGTTTCCGAAACCTTAAAGTGCAAGATCTTGAAGGTGACGAAATGTTGTATCGCGAAATGCGCGATAGATACGGTCGCTACTTCACCGGTGGTATGGGTGCTGCAGCAATTAAACGTCGTTTAGAAAACTTTGATCTTGTAGCAGAAGCTGCTTTGTTAAAAGAAGTAGTTCACTCAGGAAAAGGTCAAAAGAAAACCCGTGCGCTAAAAAGACTTAAAGTAATTAACGCTTTTGATGCCACCACAAATTCACCAGCTTCAATGGTGCTAGATGCCATTCCAGTTATTCCACCAGATCTTCGCCCAATGGTTCAACTAGATGGTGGAAGATTTGCAACTTCAGATCTAAACGATTTGTATCGTCGTGTAATCAATAGAAACAATCGTTTAAAGAGATTGTTAGATCTAGGTGCTCCAGAAATTATCGTGAACAACGAACGTCGAATGCTGCAAGAAGCAGTTGATGCGTTGTTTGATAACGGTCGTCGTGGTCGCCCAGTAACAGGACCAGGAAATCGTCCGTTGAAATCTTTGTCAGACATGTTGAAAGGTAAGCAAGGACGATTCCGTCAAAACTTGCTTGGAAAACGTGTTGATTACTCAGGCCGTTCTGTAATCGTTGTTGGTCCACAATTAAAACTGCATCAATGCGGTTTGCCAAAACAAATGGCGTTAGAGCTTTTCAAACCATTTGTGATGAAGCGCCTTGTTGATTTAAACCATGCTCAAAACATTAAATCTGCCAAAAGAATGGTGGAAAGATCCCGTGCTGTTGTGTGGGATGTTTTGGAAGAAGTAATTACTGAACATCCAGTAATGCTTAACCGTGCTCCTACCTTGCACAGACTTGGTATCCAAGCATTTGAACCGCTATTAATTGAAGGAAAAGCAATCCAAATTCATCCTTTGGTTTGTACTGCATTTAACGCAGACTTCGACGGTGACCAGATGGCAGTTCACGTTCCACTATCAGCAGAAGCGCAAGCTGAAGCTCGTATTTTGATGTTGTCTTCTAACAACATTTTGTCTCCAGCATCAGGTAAGCCAATTACCACACCAACTCAAGACATGGTGTTGGGAATTTATTACCTAACCTTGCAAACTGCGGGTGCAAAAGGTGAAGGAAGAATTTTCTCATCAGTTGCAGAAGCTGTTATGGCCTATGACCGACGTGAACTTGATTTGCAATCTGAAATCACAATTCGCTTAAGAAATGTTTACCCACCTCACGAACATGACACACCAAAAGGTTGGTCATTTGGTAAACCACTAATTATGAAAACAACTCTGGGTAGATCTTTGTTTAACGAAGCTTTGCCTGATAACTATCCATTTATCAATTCAGTTGTGGACAAGAAGAAACTTGGCGCAGTTGTTACTGATTTAACAGAGAAATATCCAAAGATTCAAGTAGCACAAATTCTTGATCTTTTGAAAGAACTTGGTTTCCGCTGGGCAACTCGAAGTGGTGTAACCATTTCTATTGATGATGTTCTTGAACCACCAAGTAAAGATGCGTTGTTGAAGAAAGCTGAAGATATTGCAGCTAAAGTTCAAAAGAATTTTGAACGAGGCATGATCTCTGATGCTGAACGTCGTCAAGAATTAATTGATATCTGGACCAAAGTAACTGCAGAAATTGCTGAAGCTATGGAAAAGAATTTCCCAATTTCAAACCCTGTATGGATGATGGCTCACTCTGGTGCTCGTGGAAACATGATGCAAATCAGACAGCTTGCCGGTATGCGTGGTTTGGTATCAAATCCAAAGGGTGAAATTATTCCTCGCCCAATTAAGTCAAACTTTCGTGAAGGACTTTCTGTGTTGGAATACTTCATTTCTACACACGGTGCTCGTAAAGGTTTGGCTGACACTGCGTTAAGAACTGCAGATTCTGGTTACTTAACTCGTCGTCTCGTTGACGTAGCGCAAGACGTAATCATCCGTGAAGAAGATTGCGGAACAGATCGCGGATTGAAAGTAACAATTGGTGAAAAAGGCCAAGATGGCGTAATTCGTCCAGTTGAATTTGTTGACACCACAGTTGCTTCACGTGTTTTGTCTGATGAAGTAAAGATTAACCAAGAAACACTTGCTCATCGTGATGATGAACTATCAATGAGTTTAATTACTGAACTTATTGAAGACGGTGTTACTGAAATTAAGGTTCGCTCAGTATTAACTTGCGAATCAAAACTTGGAACATGTGCTCGTTGCTACGGCCGCTCAATGGCTAGTGGCAAGTTAGTTGATGTGGGCGAGGCTGTTGGAATTATTGCTGCTCAATCAATTGGTGAGCCTGGAACTCAGTTAACAATGCGTACTTTCCACACTGGTGGAGTAGCAGGAGCAGACATTACACACGGTTTGCCACGTGTTGTTGAGTTGTTCGAAGCTCGTACTCCAAAAGGTGTTGCTCCAATTAGCGAAGTAGCAGGACGAATTCGCGTTGAAGAAACCGATAAGACTCGAAAGATCGTTGTGATTCCAAACGACGGTGCTGAAGAAGTTGCCTATCCAGTTTCTAAGAGAACTCGTTTAATGGTTGAAGACGGACAAGCTGTTGAAGTTGGTCAACAATTAGTTGTAGGTGCTGTGGATCCTAAACAAGTACTTCGAGTACTTGGACCTAGAGAAGTTCAAGTTCACTTGGTAAATGCGGTTCAAGAAGTTTACCGCTCTCAAGGTGTAAGCATTCACGATAAGCACATTGAAGTAATTGTGCGCCAAATGCTACGTCGCGTAACCATCATCGAATCAGGAGATGCAAATCTTCTACCTGGTGAATTGGTTGATCGCGTGGTATTTGAAACTGAAAACAGAAGAGTTGTGCAAGAAAGTGGTAAACCAGGTTCAGGAAGACCAGAACTTATGGGTATCACCAAAGCATCTCTTGCAACTGAATCATGGTTGTCAGCCGCATCATTCCAAGAAACAACTCGTGTTCTAACGGATGCTGCAATCAATGAGAAATCAGATTCACTTGTTGGATTGAAAGAAAACGTGATCATTGGAAAACTAATTCCAGCTGGAACTGGTTTGCCACGTTATCGTCACGTTCGAGTTGAACCAACCGAAGAAGCAAAAGCTGCAATGTATGCCTCAATGTCAAGTTATGACGATATTGATTACACCTCATTTGGTGTAGGTGGCGGACAAGCTGTGCCTTTGGATGATTATGACTCAGGTGCAAATCAAAGATAATTTGAGAAATAAAAAATGGCCCCCAAAAAATGGGGGCCATTTTTATTTAGTTACTCAATTTCTCGATTAAAGCCAAACATTCCAGAAAAGAATTTCTTGACATTCTCTGTCAAATTTTTTATAGCTTTTACGAAGACAACATCTTCTGAATCTTCAACAGGTGCGGGTGTGATTTCATCTGTAAATTCACTGCTCGATGGTGCTGGAGAAGGGAATGGATCAAACCCATCTGCAATCAAGGCACTATCTATGGTTGCGTTTATATTATCCATTAGCAAATTTGGATTATTGAAAACGAATCTTTTTCCAGTTGACCAATTAGGAAATTCTAATGATATTGATGAATTCAAATCATTCATATCTAATTGAGAAGTTGTACCTTTAACTCTTTGGTTGTTTACCAGCCCTGATTGATACTCCGTATTTATGTCAACTATCCCTGTGTATAGGTTTTTTCCATCACTGGCAGTTTTTTCAGGAATCAAGGTCTGGCTTCTAGTGACTTTTGTATTTGACGAATCAGTTGATGAATTTTTTATCGTGAAATTCTTTGTCGGCTCATTCCACTTAACACTTCCGTCATTGGTTTGAGTGGCGTTACCATTTTGATCAATATTTGTTTGAGTTCCGTGCCAGCCAGCGACATTTCCATCATCGGTTGCTCTGGTTTGAAATCTCAAATTGCAATTTGTGCAACCCATATATTCACCAGGTAATTTTCCAGACCAGCTACCGCTTGGACCGCAAACGTCATTTGTGCAAACTATAACTCCGTGAACATTTCCGGTTACGGGATCAACAACAGCCCAACCACCAACACCGGTTAATGCTTCTGGTGGAGGTTCATACGCAGGAGTTGTTTCAGCAGGAGCTGGCGCACTTGTTTCAGCTGGAGTCTCAGGTGCTACTTCTTCCGCAAAAGATGGAGATGAAACAAAAAAAGTTAGAATCAAAGTTGTAATTATTACTGACAATTAGGACAATTTCATAATTCTCCTATGTATATATACAGTGAAGCAGAAATATGATTTTTAATCAATAACAGTTCTTCGAGGTCCAACGCCCCAAGCAATGTAATTCCACATCCAGTCAGCAATAACGCTGATTCGATTTCTTCCTCCTGCAAGATAGAAAACATGAAGTGCTAACCAAGTAAGCCAAGCAAGTGTTCCATGAAGTCTTAGTCCACCTGGCATTTCAACAACTGCTCTTCTTCGGCCAATTGTTGCCATTTGACCTTTATCGGTGTATTTAAATTTTGTTAATTCCTTGTTGTTTTTTAGATTTAAGATTTGTTTAGCAACATGTCGTCCCATT
>JBJOOK010000043.1:0-5588 GCA_046051325.1 Actinomycetota bacterium
ATATCTTTCTTCATTTCTTTCGTATTCCAAGTCAACATTTATTTTGAATGCCATATTTGATCCGAAAGAATCAGCGATAACTGAATGATCAATTACTAACTCAGCAGGTGCTAGAGGATTAACTTTTTGTGGATCGCCACCTAGGTCAATCATTGCCTCTCGCATTGTTGCTAAATCAACAATTGCTGGAACACCAGTGAAATCTTGCATAATTACTCGCGCAGGTGTGTAAGGAATTTCAATACTTGGCTCGGCTTTTTCATCCCAATTAGCAACAGCGTTGATGTGGTCTTTGGTTATGTTGACGCCATCTTCGGTGCGCAACAGGTTTTCTAAAAGAATTTTCAAACTAAAAGGAAGAGTTTTTGAACCTGGAACTTTATCTAGAGCAAACATTTCACTAGAGCGATTATTAAAGCTTAAGCTTTGCTTGGCTCCGAAAGTGTTTATACTCATTTATCCCTCAGTTTTATCAATAAGCAAACACTAGCAGTGGGAAGAAATCTAAGTTATTCGTGCACCAAAATGGCCACAGATTCAATGTGGTGAGTCTGTGGAAACAAATCAAACGCCACAACTGTTTCAATCTTCCACCCATATTTCTTAGCGATAAGAACATCTCGCGCCAGGGCGGCTGGGTCACAAGCAATATAAATGATCTTTTGCAGAGTTTGGTTACAAACTTGCTGCATCACATTTTGACCCGCTCCAGATCTTGGTGGATCCAGAATGACGACATCAAACTTATTTTTGACTGAGCGAATCCATCTATCAACTCGATCACTAACAATTTGAACATTTTTAAAGTCACCAAGATTAGTTTTTGCATTTTGAGCAGCACTTCGATCCGCCTCAACTACAAATCCTTGAGCAAGTGGGAATTCTTGTAGTAGTGAATGAGCTAACACTCCAACTCCTGCATAAAGATCTGCAAAAGATTCGACTTGCAAACCTTTAATTGATTTCTTTATTTGACTACTTAGTGCAGAAGCTGCCCCTGGATGAACTTGCCAAAACCCATCACCAGCTACTGCAAAGTCGTGTCCGTCAACTTCTTGAATTGAATTAGGTGCACTTGGTGCTCTTTTTTCAACTGGATAAACAATCGTTTCTTCTTTGGACTTAACAATTAGTACTTCGTCATCAGGATTTCCTGCTGGAAGATTTTTTAAAACATCATTAATAGAGTTATCGGCGATTAAACATTTATCAATAACTTGAACATCATGGGAGCGATTTTTTCTAAATCCCCACTCACCTTGCTCATTGGCAACTAAACGAATTCGGGTGCGCCAATTACTTTCACTTGGTTCAACTGCATTAATTGAGCTAATTGCAGAGGCGTTTGGAACTTGTCCAAATCTTTCAAGTTGTTCAACTAATACTTGAAGTTTTAGCTCTCTTTGATAATTGGATGATGCATGCTGCCAATCACAACCCCCGCAACCATCTGCTTTAAAGAATTCGCATTTTGGTTGAACCCGATGTGACGAAGCAGTTAAAACTTTTACGGTTTGTGCAAACCAGGATCTTTTTCCTGGAGCAAGTGAAATTAGTTTTGCTTCTACAATTTCGCCAGGAAGTGCATGTCTAACAAATACAACGACGCCATCATGTCTTGCAACACAAAGTCCACCATGAGCAACTTTTTCAATATTTAAAGTTAAGAGATCGCCTGGATTCACGAGATTACGGACGTCGCAAGGTTTGATTTACTGGACGTGGAGTCTTTTCTTTCATGGTTTCTGTTGAAACTAATTGCCATGGAACACTCACAACCATTACTCCTGGAGTAAATAACAATCGAGATTTTAATCTCAAAGCAGATTGGTTATGCAGTAATTGTTCCCACCAATGTCCAACCACATATTGCGGTACAAATATAGAAATAACATCTCGAGGGCTGTCTCTTCTTATGCTTTTTACGTAATCAAGAATTGGTCTTGATACTTCTCTAAAGGGAGAATCCAATACCTTTAGGGGCACTGGAATTTCTAGACTTTGCCAATTCTTAATTAATTCTTCGGTTTCTTTTTCTTCAACTCGCACAGTTATTGCCTCTAGCGTGCTTGGCCTGGTCGCCCTTGCGTAATAGATAGCTCTCATTGTTGGTTTATGCAATTTGGAAACCAAAATAATTCCGTGAATTCTACTTGGCAGAGATAAGTTTGCGCTGCTTGTTAAAGACAACTCATCGCTAACTTTTCCGTAATAAACATATATTGCACTCATAATTGCCATCAGGGTTGGAATTGCAATCACAACCATCCAAGCACCATGAGTAAATTTAGTTACCAAAATAATTACCAAAACTGAACCAGTAAGAACAAAACCAACTGAATTGATTAAACGAGATTTTCTCATCTTGGAAATTAATGAATTATCACTTGATGAGGCAATATTTCTAGTCCAATGTTTAATCATTCCTAATTGCCCAAGAGTAAATGAAGTGAATACACCCAAAATATAAAGTTGAATTAATCGAGTAACACTGGCATCGAAAGCATAAACAATAAGTATGGCCGCACCAGATAGGAAAAGAATTCCGTTACTAAAAGCTAATCGATCTCCTCTGTTATGTAATTGTCGAGGTAACAATTTGTCGTTAGCCAAAATAGAAGCTAAAACAGGAAATCCGTTAAATGCAGTGTTAGCTGCCAAAACCAGAATTAATGCAGTGACTGCAGCAATTACTAATATTCCAATTGTAAATGAACCAAAACTTGCTTGTGCAACTTGAACAATAACTGTTTTTTGTTGCTGCCCAAGAGGTAAACCAACTAAATCTTCTGGGTGCTCGGCAACCTTTACTCCAGTCCTCATTGCTAAGTAAGTGATTGAAAGAAACATTGCAGATGAAATAGAACCAAGTAACAATAAAGTTGTGGCCGCATTCTTACTCTTTGGTTTCTTAAAGGCAGGAACTCCGTTTGAAATTGCTTCAACGCCAGTTAAAGCTGTACAACCTGACGAGAAGGCCCTTGCGAATAGGAAAAGTAATGCAAATCCTGTGAAGCTTTGTTCGGCTGTAATTGTCCAATCAGCACTTTCAGCTTTGAGTTCTACCCCTTGTGCAAGTTGAATTCCAGCCCAAGTAACCATTATTAATATAGAGAAAATAAATGCGTAAGTTGGAATAGCAAATAAAGTTCCAGATTCTTTAACTCCTCGAAGATTCAAAACTGTTACTAAAACAATCAATCCAATTGCAAGGGCTACGCCGTGATTGGAAAAGTATGGGAATACCGATGAAATATTGTCCTTAGCAGCAGCGATGGAAACTGCAACTGTCATTACGTAATCAACTAACAGAGCGCCTGCAACAACAAGTCCTGGTTTTCGACCTAAATTAGTTGTGACAACTTCATAATCGCCACCACCAGATGGATAAGCGTGAACGTTTTGTCGATATGACATAACTACTACGCCCATCACAGTTGCAACTGCAAGAGCAATCCAAATTGAAGTATTTATATAGACCATGCCGCTGATGCTTAAAACTAAGAGAATTTCTTGGGTGGCATAAGCGTTGGACGACAAAGCGTCGGATGCGAAAACTGGTAGTGCAACTCTTTTAGGTAAGAGGGTGTCGCCTAACTTGTCGCTTCTGAGTGCGCGACCAACGAGTAAACGTTTTATCGAGGTTGTAATTATGGCCACAATCCCTCACATTACGCAACAACTGGATTCGACGCCATTAACCACTCCCGTAACAGAAATAGATTCACCTGTAACGTATGCATTAACAGCTAACCACTCAAAGGATTAATCCCAAGTGCACGTAGTGATTATGGGTTGCGGACGAGTCGGATCTGCCCTTTCACTTCGTCTGATTGAACTAGGCCATTCAGTTGCCATCATCGACAAAGATGAAACTGCTTTTCTTGCTTTAGGTGATGATTTCACTGGACAAAAAGTTTTAGGTGTTGGTTTTGATCGCGACACATTAATCGAAGCAGGAATTGAAAAAGCTCAGGCTTTCGCTGCTGTTTCATCTGGGGACAATTCAAATATTGTTTCTGCTCGCGTTGCCAGAGAAAACTTTAACGTGCCATTAGTTGTGGCAAGAATTTATGATCCAAGAAGAGCAAAAGTTTATGAACGTTTAGGAATTCCAACTGTGGCAAGTGTTGCCTGGACTACTGATCAAGTTTTAAGAAGATTACTACCTTTAGGTGCGCAAGAAGAATGGCGCGATCCAAGTGGAAATGTTGTCTTAGCCCAAGTTTATTTATCTCCTAAATGGATTGGTAAACGTGTGGGAGATTTATCAGAAGCAGCAAAAGTTCGTGTGGCCTTAATTAGCAGATTTGGTGGAGCAATTCTTCCAGATCGCGACACTGTGTTACAAGAAGGCGATTTAATTCACGCAATTTATCAAGTACAAGATAGAGATTTTGTTGAAAATGTTTTCGCTACCGGACCAAAGGATTAATTAGATGCTGATTGTTATCGCCGGAGCAGGAAACGTTGGTCGTGCTATTGCTCGAGATCTAATAAAAAATGGTCATAAGGTAACCGTTATTGATGATGATCCTGCTGCAATTGCTAGTGCAAAAAAATCTGGAGCAGAAACAGTTTTTGGTGACGCATGTGAACCTGATGTACTTGATGAAGCAAATCTTTCCAAAGCCCAAATTGTCGTTGCAGCAACTGGTGATGACAAGGTTAATTTAGTTGTTTCATTACTTGCTAAAACTGAATACGGAGTTCCTCGCATTGTGGGTCGAGTAAATCATCCCAAGAATGAATGGCTCTTTGGTGAAGCATGGGGCGTTGACTTTGCAGTATCAACTCCACAAATGATGACTGCTCTAGTTGAAGAAGCAGTAACTGTTGGAGAACTTGTTAGATTGTTCTCTCTTCGTCAATCCGGTTCAGATCTATTAGAAGTAACTTTGCCAAGTGATTCACCAGTTGTTGGCAAAAGAGTTGGCGATGTTGAATGGCCAATTGATACAGCTTTAGTGGCAATCTTGCGCGATAGAAAAGTAATTACTCCTCATCCAGATGATCCTTTGGAAGCAGGAGATGAATTGTTGGTAGTTGCAACAACTGCTCAACAACCAATACTTAGAGATTTGCTCTGTAAGTAAATAGTATTAATTAATTTTTGCTCTGGCAGTTTGCACAATTTGATAAGTTAACCAAACAGCAAATAAGTACAACGGCCATCCCATAAAGATTTTTACCGAACCAAGAAGAGCAATACTGTCATTTAAATACAAAGGAATTTGCACTAATAATCTCAAGCCAAAAACTGCCACCCACAACCAAGTAACTGTTGTGTAGGCGCGAACTAAAAGTGGATGTTTTAACCAACCTGAAGTGTCCCCCACTAAAGATCCAACTAGATAGCCAATTAATGGCTTTCGTATCAATACTGAAATCAGTAAGAAAAATCCATAAATTGCATTGGTCACAATTCCAGTTAAAAAGAAGTTACTGGCATCTTTAGTGCGCCAAGTTAGAAAGACTGAAATAGATAAACCAAGAAAACCACTGAAAACTTGAGTCAAACTCTTTCTTTCAATTAGCCTAATTACTAGCAAGACTCCACCTAAGGAAAGTGATGCAATTAGTGCATT
>JBJOOK010000044.1:0-5576 GCA_046051325.1 Actinomycetota bacterium
ACTAGAACCACAATGAGTGATCCCAACAGATTCAAATTTGATGCTCAAGATTTCTATTTGAAATCACCTGCTGAGATGCGTGCGATTTGGAAAGATTACCCAGAAGCATGCGATAACACATTATTAATTGCTGAGCGCTGTGATGTGAAATTCACAGAAGGTGCAAACCTTATGCCTAGTTTTGAAGTACCACAGGGTGAAACTGAAGAAACTTGGTTAGCAAAAGAAGTAAAACTTGGTTTAGCTAAAAGATTTAAGAATCAAGTACCCGAAACTCATTTAAAGCAAGCAGAATATGAAATAAATGTAATTAACCAAATGGGTTTTCCAAGTTATTTTCTCGTAGTAGCAGATCTTGTTCGTTATGCCAAAGAAAACAAAATCAGAGTAGGTCCAGGTCGAGGTTCTGCTGGTGGATCGGTTATTGCTTTTGCGCTTGGAATTACTGAGTTAGATCCATTGAAACATGGATTGTTGTTTGAAAGATTCTTAAATCCTGAACGTATTTCATTGCCTGATATTGATATTGATTTTGATGAAAAAAGACGAGCCGACATGATTCGCTATGCAACTGTTAAATACGGCTCAGATCACGTCTCTCAAATCATTACTTATGGAACTATTAAAGCAAAAGCTGCAATTAAAGATTCTGCTCGAGTTTTAGGTTACCCATTTGCAGTATCTGACAAAATTACTAAATTAATTCCACCACCAGTTGTTGGTAAAGATATGTCATTGGCTTCAATCTTTGATAAAACAGATGATCGATTTAAAGAGGCAAACGAATTTAGAAGTCTTTATAAAACAGATCCAGATGCACAAAAAATTGTTGATACCGCTCGTGGGTTGGAAGGATTAAGAAGACAACCAGGAGTTCATGCCGCTGGAGTAATTTTGTGTCGTGAACCATTAATTGATGTTGTGCCACTTTGGAAACGTGAGCAAGACGGTGCCATTATCACTCAATTTGATATGGGAGCTTGCGAATCTTTAGGACTACTAAAGATGGACTTTTTGGGCTTAAGAAATTTAACAGTTTTAGATGATTGTTTGGCTCATATTAAACGAAACAAAAACGTTGAATTTACTTTAGAAGAATTAGAACTAACTGACAAACCAACTTATGAATTACTAAGTAGGGGAGACACTTTAGGAGTCTTTCAACTAGACGGTGCTCCCATGAGAGCGCTATTGCGATCCATGCAACCAGATAATTTTGAACACATTTCTGCTGTTCTTGCTCTTTATCGCCCAGGTCCAATGGGAGTAAACGCTCACAATGATTATGCCGATAGAAAAAACAAAAGAACACTTGTTAAACCAATACATGAAGAACTTGCTGAACCACTTGATGAAATTTTATCTGATACTTATGGATTAATAGTTTATCAAGAGCAAGTTATGGCTATTGCTCAAAAAGTGGCAGATTATTCCCTTGGTAAAGCAGATTTATTACGAAGAGCGATGGGTAAGAAAAAGAAAGAGATTCTTGATCAAGAGTTTGTTCCATTTAGAGATGGAATGAGAGCAAACAAATACAGTGAAGATGCAATTAAGACACTGTGGGACACCCTTGTTCCTTTCTCTGATTACGCATTTAACCGGGCTCACACCGCAGGTTATGGATTAGTTTCATATTGGACTGCTTACTTAAAGGCTAATTTTCCAGCTGAATACATGGCAGCTTTGTTATCAAGTGTGAAAGATGATCGAGACAAATTAGCAATTTATCTAAATGAATGCCGTCGCATGGGAATTAAAGTATTGCCACCAGATGTGAATGAATCTTTAAGTGAATTTGCACCTGTGGGAAATGACATTCGCTTTGGATTATCTGCCATTAAAAATGTGGGGGAAAACGTCGTGGAAGCACTTATCACTTCCAGAGAAAAGAGTGAAAGATTTACTGACTTCTTTGATTTCTTAAAGAAAGTTGATCCTGCAGTTTGCAGCAAAAGAGTAATTGAAGCACTCATTAAAGCTGGCGCTTTTGATTCCATGAATCACTCCCGCAAAGGTTTACTAAGCGTTCACATCGAAGCAGTAGATAGTGCCAGTGAATCAAAAAGAGCAGAATCAATTGGTCAATATGACTTGTTTGGAGCAGGAGCTGGTGAAACCGTTTCCATAACTGGAGCAGAAATAACCATTCCAGATGGAGAATGGGACAAGGCAATTTTGTTGAACTTTGAAAGAGAAATGTTAGGACTTTATGTAAGTGATCATCCACTGCTTGGAATTGAACATTTATTAAATCGTTTCTCTGATACTTCAATGGCAGATATTACTCACGGCAACAAAAATGATGGTGAAATTGTCACTGTTGCAGGCTTAGTTACAAATATTCAAAGAAAAGTTACTAAACAAGGTGCATCGTGGGCCATTGTTACTTTAGAAGATTTAGCAGGAGCTGTAGATCTAATGGTGTTTTCTCAGACTTACGCCAATGTTTCAGGACTAATTCATGAAGATGCAATTTTGGCTGTCAAAGCAAAAATTGATGCACGTGAAGAAGAAAGTCCAAAACTTGTGGCTTTAGAATTTTCTGTGCCAGATCTCAATAAACCAAGAACTGGCCCTGTGGTCGTGAGATTACCGATGGCAAGTTGCACTCCACCAGTTGTTGATTCCATCAAATCAGTTTTACAAACTCATCCTGGTTCTGTGGAAGTTCACCTGCATTTAAGTAATGGTGATAAAACTACTGTTATGAAAATTGATGAGAAACTTAGAGTTGAACCAACGTCAGCTTTATTTGGAGAACTAAAGGCCCTTTTGGGTCCAAGTGCAGTTGCTTAGTTAGGACTAATTGTCACTCTGGTTAGAAACGGAGCAGGCACACTAGGTATCTCTTGCATCAAAATAGTTTCACGATTAATAATTTTCATCACAGCTTTTAGTCTCACATTGGCATCATCAATGTTCAATAAATCCTGTTGCTCAAAGGCTGTTAGAGGTAAAAGTCCAGCAATTAGAAAACTTAAAGCTGATGGCTCATTAGGTAAATCATTTGCGGCATTATCATTGTCGGCATCCATCATCATCATGAAGTCCGCACATTTTTCTTGAGCCAAAGTGATGGTTGCTTGATCAAAATCAATGGGAGATTCTTTTCTTTCTTTTACTTCAGCTATCAAATAAGGGGCTTTACTGATACTTATTGATTTAACATCAAATCTTTCGCCACCCATAACCATGATGTCAAAAGTTCCATCAGGATTGGTATTGGTTTTTCTTAAAACTGCGATCGTGCCAATCTCTGCAATGGCTGGAAGATCTTCATTGATCTCTGAACCTTTAGTAATTGACACAATGCCAAAACGTTGTTCAGGCTCAGGAAGAGCTAATAAATCAGCCATAAGGCTTCTGTAGCGGTTCTCAAAAATATGAAGTGGCATTAATTGATGTGGCATTAAAACTGCGTTGAGAGGAAATATTGGCAACATCTTCAGACCTGAATCTTCATCTCTCATAGCCCAAGAATATGACATGAATTGAAAGTAAGCATCCCGTAGAATTAAGAATATGATTCGTCGCATTGATTTAAGAAAAGTCGAGAAATTACCTCGCCCTGTGGTGCAACGTGCTCAAGTAGATGTTGAATCCGTTATTAATACAGTCAAACCCATTATTGAAGATGTGAAGCAAAATGGCGATCAAGCCATCTTGAACTGGACGGAAAAACTAGACGGGGTCAAACCTCAATCTTTAAGAGTCCCACAAGAAGTAATTGATAAAGCATTCAGCCAAATGTCACCAGATGTAATTGAAGCTTTAGAGGAAGCAATTAAAAGAAGTCAGACTGTGCACCAATCACAAGTCAGAAAAGATTCACAAACACAAGTCGTAACTGGTGGAACAGTTAGTGAACGTTGGCTACCAGTTGATCGCGTTGGTTTATATGTTCCAGGTGGTAACGCTGTTTATCCATCAAGTGTGGTCATGAATGTTGTTCCTGCCCAAGTTGCAGGTGTTAGATCAATTGCTGTGGCAAGTCCTGCTCAAAAAGAAAACGATGGCTGGCCTAACAAAACAATTCTCGCTGCTTGCAAAATTTTAGGAATAACAGAAATTTATGCAGTAGGAGGCGCTCAAGCAATCGCGATGTTTGCTTATGGTTCTGAAACTTGCGAACCAGTAAATATGGTCACAGGTCCAGGAAACATTTATGTTACAGCTGCAAAAAGAATTTTAAGAGGATTAATTGGCATTGATAGTGAAGCAGGTCCTACTGAGATTGCAATTTTGGCAGATGATTCAGGAAATGCTTCTTGGATTGCTTCTGACTTAATTAGTCAAGCAGAACATGATGTGATTGCTTCAAGTGTTTTGGTTACGACATCTGAAGCACTAGCAAACAATGTTGTCAAAGAATTAGAGTTGCAAGTTCCACAGACTAAGCACTCTGCTCGAATTAAACAGGCTTTAAGTGGTGTGCAAAGTGCAATAGTCTTGGTGAAAGATATTGATCAAGGTTTAGCCGTTGTTGATCAATACGCTGCAGAACATTTAGAAATTCACACCCTTGATGCAGAAACAGTTGCTAGAAAAGTTAAAAACGCTGGTGCAATATTTGTGGGTGCTCACGCTCCAGTTTCGCTAGGAGATTATCTAGCCGGTAGCAACCATGTTTTGCCAACTGGAGGTTGTGCCTGTCACTCATCTGGATTGTCAGTTCAAACTTTCTTAAGAGGCGTGCACTACATCAATTATTCCAAAGAGGCTTTGCAAGAAGCTGCCAATCAAATAAGAACACTGGCGCATGCTGAAGATTTGCCCGCTCATGCTCAAGCCGTAGATATTCGGTTCGAAAAACCTTGACCGCATTCAATGAGAAATCATTGATGAACAATAATTAGATTTACATAAATAGAGAAGGAGTAAGTCGTGAGTAGAAAAGGGCGCGTAGCTCGCACTACAAAAGAAAGCGACGTACTTGTTGAAATTAATCTAGATGGAACCGGTGAAGTCATAGTAGATACTGGTGTTCCGTTTTATGATCACATGTTGAGCCAATTAGGCAAACACGGAGCATTTGATTTAAATGTAAAAACTAAAGGTGATATTTCAGTTGATGAACACCACACCATTGAAGACACAGCATTGGCGCTTGGAACTGCATTCAAAGAAGCTCTGGGTGATAAATCAGGTATCAGAAGATATGGCGATGCGACTTTGCCATTAGATGAAGTTTTAGTTAGAGCTGCAGTTGATTTATCTGGCAGACCATATTTAGTACACAGTGAAACCGAAATTGCTCCGATGATTGGTTCATACGATACAACCCTTACCAAACACATTTGGGAATCATTTGTTAACAGTGCAGATATAACTTTGCACATCAAAGTTCTAGAAGGAAGAAATGCTCACCACGTTGTGGAAGCACAATTCAAAGCTGTGGCTAGAGCATTAAGAGACGCCGTTGCCTTTGATGCTAAATCTGTTGGTATTCCCTCAACCAAGGGTGTGCTGTAGATAAAACTCATGTTTAAACTTGGGTTTTAATGTCTAAAAATATTGTTGTTCTTGATTATGGATCAGGAAATATTAGATCTGTTCAAAAAGGTTTACAAAAA
>JBJOOK010000045.1:0-5433 GCA_046051325.1 Actinomycetota bacterium
AATTCTTTTCTACACAGGCGTTAACTACAAAATTGGTGAAGTTCATGATGGTGCAGCAACTATGGATTGGATGCCACAAGAACAAGAACGCGGTATCACCATTACATCTGCTGCAACAACTTGTACTTGGGATGACCATTTAATTAACATCATTGATACACCAGGCCACGTAGATTTCACAGTTGAAGTAGAACGTTCTCTTCGCGTACTAGACGGTGCAGTTGCAGTGTTTGACGGAGTTGCTGGTGTTGAACCACAATCAGAAACCGTTTGGCGCCAAGCAGATCGTTACAAAGTTCCACGTATTGCATTCATTAACAAACTTGATAGAACCGGTGCAGTTTATACCCGCACTTACGACATGTTGATTGAAAGATTGCATGCACCAGTTGTGTTGTTACAACTTCCAATTGGAACTGAAGGCGAATTCGCAGGAATCGTAGATTTGATTGACATGAAAGCTTATGTTTGGGATCTTGAGGCAAACAAGGGTGACGAGTTTGAAACTTTAGAAATTCCAGCAAATATGTTAGATGAAGCAAAAGCTAAACGTGCTGAAATGATTGAAAAACTTGCAGACATTGATGATTCAATTATGGAATTGTTCATGGAAGAAAAAGAACCATCAAGAGAACAAATCATTGCTGCAATTCGTAAAGGCACAGTTAACTTCTCAGTTGTTCCAGTAATTATGGGTTCTGCATTTAAAAATAAAGGTGTGCAACAAATGTTGGACGCAGTTGTGAGATACCTACCAAGTCCATTAGAAGTTGGTGCAATCAAAGGTTTCAAACAAGGAGATCCTTCAGTTGAAATCGATAGAGCACCTTCCGAAGACGAACCATTTTCAGCTCTTGCATTCAAGATCATGAGTGATCCTCATCTTGGAAAATTGACTTACATTCGAATTTATTCTGGAAAATTAGAACCAGGAACATCAGTATTAAATGCTACAAAAGATAGAAGAGAAAGAATTGGCAAGATTTATCAAATGCACGCCAATAAGCGTGAAGAAAGAGAATCAGCAACTGCAGGTCTAATCGTGGCAGTTATGGGATTAAAAGACACCACCACAGGTGACACACTTTGTGATCAAGATAAACCAGTTGTTCTTGAATCAATGGACTTTCCAGATCCAGTTATTCACGTAGCAATTGAACCAAAAACCAAGAACGATCAAGACAAACTTGCCACTGCAATTCAAAGACTTGCTGAAGAAGACCCAACATTCCATGTACGTGGAGATGAAGAAACCGGTCAAACAATTATCGGTGGAATGGGTGAACTTCACTTAGAAGTTCTAGTAGATCGCATGAAACGTGAATTTAAAGTTGAAGCAAACGTTGGTAAACCACAAGTTGCATATCGTGAGACAATTACTAAAAAAGTTGAAAAAGTTGATTACACCCACAAGAAACAATCTGGTGGCGCTGGACAATTTGCTCGCGTAATTGTTGATATCGAACCTAACACCACTGAAGGTGGCGGTTATGAATTCGTTAACAAAGTTTCTGGTGGAAGAATCCCTAGAGAATACATTCCTTCAGTTGATGACGGTGCGCAAGAAGCAATGGTTAACGGTGTTCTTGCTGGTTACCAAATGGTTGACATCAAAGTTACTTTGCAAGACGGCGCATACCACGATGTTGACTCTTCAGAATTAGCTTTCAAAATTGCTGGATCAATGGCATTTAAAGAAGCTGCTAGAAAAGCAAATCCTGTTTTGTTAGAACCAATGATGGATGTTGAAGTAGTAACACCTGAAGATTTCATGGGTGATGTAATTGGAGATTTGAATTCACGTCGTGGCCAAATTCAAGCTATGGATGAAAGAGCAGGCGCTCGCGTTGTTAAAGCTCTTGTTCCGTTAAGCGAAATGTTTGGTTATGTAGGTGACTTGCGTTCCAAAACACAAGGACGTGCAAGTTACTCAATGCAATTTCATTCTTACGCGCAAGTACCAGCTGCAGTTTCGCAAGAAATTGTTGCCAAGGTTCGCGGCGAGTAAGAAAGAAAAAACCGCGCAATTAGCAAACTGCTAATTGCCGGAATAAAAAAACGCAGGTCAAAGGAGAAGCAAAGTGGCAAAGGCCAAATTCGAGCGTACAAAACCGCACGTAAATATCGGCACCATCGGCCACATCGACCACGGCAAAACCACATTGACCGCGGCGATTACCAAGGTGCTACACGACAAATATCCGGATGTAAATCCATTTACTCCGTTCGACCAAATTGACAAAGCTCCTGAAGAGCGTCAACGCGGTATCACCATTTCGATTGCACACGTCGAATACCAAACTGAAGCACGTCATTATGCACACGTTGACTGCCCAGGACATGCTGACTACATCAAGAACATGATTACTGGTGCAGCACAGATGGACGGCGCAATTCTTGTTGTTGCTGGAACTGACGGACCAATGCCTCAAACAAAAGAACACGTTTTGTTGGCACGTCAAGTTGGTGTTCCTGCAATCGTTGTTGCATTGAACAAGTGCGATACAGCAGATCCAGATTTGTTAGAACTTGTTGAAGAAGAAATTAGAGAACTTCTAACCAAGTACGAATTCCCTGGAAAAGATACTCCAATTGTTCGCATCTCAGCTTTGAAAGCACTTGAGGGCGATGCAAAATGGTCAGAATCAATCATGGAATTAATGACAGCTGTTGACACATTTATTCCAACTCCAGTACGCGAAATCGAGAAGCCATTCTTGATGCCAGTTGAAGACGTTTTCACAATCACAGGTCGTGGAACAGTTATCACAGGTCGTATTGAAAGAGGACAAGTAAAGGTTAACGAAGAAGTTGAAATCGTGGGAATCCGCGAAACTTCACAAAAGACAATCGTTACCGGTATCGAAATGTTCCGCAAACTTCTTGACGAAGGTCAAGCCGGCGAAAACGTTGGTTTGTTACTTCGTGGAACAAAGCGCGAAGATGTTGAACGAGGTATGTGCGTTGTTAAACCAGGAACTTCAACACCTCACACCAACTTCGAAGCTCAAGTTTATATTTTGAGCAAAGACGAAGGTGGACGTCACACTCCATTCTTCAATAACTACCGTCCACAGTTCTACTTCCGTACAACTGACGTGACTGGAGTTTGCGAATTACCAAACGGTGTCGAAATGGTTATGCCAGGAGACAACACTGAAATGAAGGTCGAGTTAATTCAACCGATCGCCATGGAAGACGGTCTTCGCTTCGCAATTCGCGAAGGTGGACGCACTGTTGGAGCAGGTCGAGTAATCAAGATTGTTAAGTAATTAACGATCACATTTGACTTTCAAGCGGGATGGGCAAAACCTGTTCCGCTTGAAACCAAAAGCAAGAAACCGAAACTAAAAGGAAGCAAAGGCGAAACCGATGGCCGGACAAAAGATCCGTATCAGGCTAAAGGCCTACGACCATGAGGTCATTGACTCTTCTGCAAAGAAGATTGTCGAAACTGTGACCAAAACTGGTGCGAAGGTTGCTGGTCCGGTGCCACTTCCAACTGAGAAAAATGTTTACGTAGTAATACGTTCACCATTTAAATACAAAGATTCCCGTGAGCATTTTGAAATGCGCACGCACAAAAGACTTATCGACATTTTGGATCCAACTCCAAAAACTGTTGATTCACTAATGCGTCTGGACCTTCCAGCCGGTGTCGATATTGAAATCAAGTTATAGAAGGTAGGTGACTAACAATGGACAGAAACGTTAAAGGTTTGCTTGGTGAAAAACTAGGCATGACACAAGTTTGGGATGAATCAAACAGAGTTGTACCAGTAACAGTAATTAAAGCTGGTCCAAATGTTGTCACTACTGTTAGAACTCCTGAAAAAGATGGTTACTCAGCAGTGCAATTAGCTTTTGGTCAAATTGATCCTAGAAAAGTTAACAAACCTGAACAAGGTCATTTTGCAAAAGCTGGAGTTACTCCTCGTCGCCACCTTGTTGAATTAAGAACACTAGATGCCAACAACTACACAGTTGGTCAAGAATTAAATGCTGATGTATTTACTGCAGGAGATGCAGTAGATGTAACAGGAACTTCACGTGGACATGGTTTTGCCGGTGTAATGAAAAGACACGGTTTCCATGGACTGCGCGCATCTCACGGTGTGGAAAGAAAACACAGATCTCCAGGTTCAATTGGTGCATGTGCCACCCCTGGTCGAGTTTTCAAAGGTATCAAAATGGCTGGACGTATGGGTTCAGATCGCATCACCACAATCAATTTGACTGTGGCAAAAGTTGATGCCGAAAACGGTTTATTACTAATTAAAGGTGCAGTGCCAGGACCAATTGGTTCACTAATCCTTGTTAGATCTGCTGCCAAGAATCAAGTTAAGGCAGGTAAAAAATAATGTCTTCAGTACAAATCACAAACCCTAAAGGTACAGCTTCAGGTTCAGTTGAATTGCCTGCAGAAATTTTTGATTGCCAAGTAAATGTTCCGTTGATGCATCAAGTTGTAACTGCACAATTAGCTGCTGCTCGCCAAGGATCACAAAAAACTAAATCACACAGTGAAGTTTCTGGTGGCGGTAAAAAACCTTACAAACAAAAAGGAACAGGAAACGCACGTCAAGGTTCCATACGTTCCCCACAATGGACTGGTGGTGGACACGTTCACTCCATCGTTCCTCGTGAATATTCTGAAAGAACTCCTAAGAAAATGAAAGCTGCAGCACTTCGCTCAGCATTAAGCGACAGAGCTCGCGAAAATCATGTTCATGTTTTGAGTGCAATTGTGGAAGACGACAAGCCATCCACCAAACAAGGTGTACAAGCTGTAAGAAACGTTGCTAAGGGCAAAAAAGTATTAGTAGTTGTTTCTTTGAATGAATTAATTGGTTGGTTTTCTTTGAGAAACGTAAACGAAATGCATGTTGTTTCTCCAGGTCAACTAAATACCTATGACGTTTTAGTAGCAGATGATGTTGTTTTCACAAAAACAGCTTTGGATGAATTCTTGAGTGGTCCACGCACAGGTAAATCTGCCAGTGCCGTTGGTCGCGCAACTGATGCAGAGGTTGGTGCATAAATGGATAAAAACTTGTTAAGAGAAGTATTAATAGCACCAGTTGTTTCTGAAAAGAGTTACTCACTTTTGGATGAAAACAAATACACATTTGTGGTTAAGAAAGATGCAAACAAAACCCAAATCAGACAAGCTGTTGAAGAATTATTCAACGTAAAAGTTTTGAGTGTTAACACACTTAATAGAAAAGGTAAAACTTACCGCACTCGTTTTGGTGAAGGATCTAGATCAGACACCAAAAGAGCAATCGTATCCCTTGCGCAAGGCGATCGAATTGACATCTTCAATGCGCCAAGTGCTTAAGGGGAGTTGAGATAACTAATGGGTATTAGAAAATTAAAACCAACCACACCATCTAACCGTGGTGCATCAGTTGCTGACTTCTCTGAAACAAC
>JBJOOK010000046.1:0-5319 GCA_046051325.1 Actinomycetota bacterium
TGTACTGCTTTATGTGAAATCAACATTCCAATCGCACCCAAAACTGCTAAGCCTCCACATAACCAAAAAACAAATGGTTCAAATGAAATAGCAGATTCATTTGCAACTTCAGCAAGTTTGATAACGAAGCGAATCATTTAAACTTATGCCCCTTGACCTTTTTGTTTGTAAATTTCAGCTTCTGCAAATTGTTCAGCGGAAGCCCCTTTTACTTTTCCGTCGTAATAGTCCTGTGCCACATAATCATCAATCATGGAATGAGGAGGTTGCGCCATACCTGGAAGAATTGGAGCAAGTAAATCTTCTTTTTCATAAATCAATTTTGTTCTTGAATTATCTGCTAATTCATATTCATTAGTCATAGTTAATGCTCTGGTTGGACAAGCTTCGATACAAAGACCGCATCCAATGCATCGCAAGTAATTAATTTGATAAACGCGACCATAACGTTCACCTGGAGAAAATCTGTCGCCTTCATCATTTGAAGCACCCTCAACATAAATTGCATCTGCAGGACAAGCCCAAGCACAAAGTTCGCAGCCCACACATTTCTCTAAACCATCTGGATGACGATTTAATTGATGTCTGCCATGAAATCTTGCTTGCGTTGGAACTTTTTCTTCTGGATATTGTTCGGTAGTTACTTTTCTAAACATTGATAGAAAAGTGGTACCGAATGCTCTCATCATTTGTGGTAACTCAGCCATTTAATACCCCTTGTTTATTTGCATTTGGTTCAACTAAAACTTGTCCTGGCAGTGGTGGAACAGGATGTCCACCTGCAAATGGATTTACTTCTGTAATCTCAACATTTAATTCTTCTTTGGCAACTTCAGCATTAGCTTTTCGCCAATCAGCAATGAATACAGCAAGTGCTACTGCAATTAAAGGCAATCCTAAAAATGCGATCGTTTGACCTGTTGGTAAATCAAGTGAGTTTCTTAATCCCCTAGTAATTGCCACTATTGCAATCCAAGCAAGTGAAGCAGGAATCAAAATTTTCCAACCTAAATTCATAAACTGGTCGTATCTAAACCTAGGTAGTGTTCCTCGAATCCAGATAAATACAAACAAGAAAACAGCAATTTTACTAAAGAACCAAATTAACGGAATCCAACCTTCATTAACTCCTGGAATTAGTGAAATAGGAAATGGTGCTCTCCAGCCGCCTAAGAAAAGAGTTGTGGCAAGAGCAGAAACTGTCACCATATTTATGTATTCAGCTAAGAAGAATAGTGCGAACTTCAATGAGGTGTATTCAGTGTGAAAACCTCCTACTAATTCTCCTTCTGCTTCAGGTAAATCAAATGGTGCTCTGTTGGTTTCACCCACCATTGAAATTACGTAAATTAAGAATGAAGGAAGTAGTAACAATATGTACCAAGTTCTTTCTTGTGCAGCAACAATTTGAGAAGTACTCATTGAACCGGCGTAAAGAAAGACTGCGACAAATGAAAGACCCATTGCAATTTCATAAGAAACCATTTGTGCAGAAGATCTCAAACCACCAAGCAGTGCATAAGTTGAACCAGATGACCAACCAGCTAGCACAATTCCATAAATTCCCACGCTAGCAATTGCTAATACATATAGAACACTTACTGGAAAATCTGTTAACTGCAATGGGGTAATAACGCCAAAGAAGGAAACTTCAGGACCAAAAGGAATAACAGCAAAAGTCATAAATGCTGTTGTGGCAGAAATAATTGGAGCCAAGATATAAACAGCGCGATCAACTGTGAAAGGAATTACGTCTTCTTTTAATGCAAGTTTCACACCATCCATCAACCCAATTAAAACTCCACCTGGGCCAACTCTGTTTGGGCCAACGCGCATTTGCATTCGAGCAACAATTCTTCTTTCACCCCAAATTGCTAGCAAAGTTAAAACCACAAGGGTGACGAAAACAACCAGAACTTTAATTAGCGTGATCCACCAAGGATCAATTCCAAAAGCACTTAATTCAACGTTAGGCAAGATTCTCATTAGAAACTTCCCTTTTTAATTGTTACAACATCGCCCTCTTTGGCGCCAAGTTTTGATTTAACTTTACTGTCGTGATTATTTGATGGAATCCACACGACATCATTAACCATCTCAATAATTTCTAGTTTGATTGTTATCGAACCTCTTGAATTAGAGATAATTACTTTTTCTTCATTTTCAAGTTTGTTGTCTGTTGCTGTTTTCTCACTCATGTGAGCAACAACTGGTCTTTGAGTTCCAGCTAAATGCTCTTCACCCTTTTGCAATGCGCCATCATCAAGCAGCAGATTCCAAGTGGACAATATTGCATTGCCAACACTTGTCTTTGCTGCATCTTTTGCGGCAACAGTTGGCTTAACTAATTTGTTTCCATTCCAACTACCAAAAGATGAAAGCTCTTGTCTTAATTCTTCAATTGTTTGTAACCCAAAATCCAAACCTAGGCTTTCTGCAATCATTGCCAAAACTCTTGCATCAGTTAAGGCATTTGTTGAAGTGATTGCTCTTCCAAATGGTCTTGGACGACCTTCCCAGTTAATGAATGTTCCAGACTTTTCAGTAACCGGAGCAACGGGAAGTGAAACGTTGGCGTAGCGAGTTAATGAATTTTCTTGAATTCCTAAAGTGATAACAAAATCAACTGAGTTAATTGCTAGACCTAAAGCTTGTGGATCTGGTGCATCAAGAACATCAAGGCCAGCAATAACTAAAGCTTTTAATTCTCCATTAATTGCGGCTTGAATAATTTCAGCATGATTTCGACCAGGCTTACTTGGAATATCAGAACCATTTACTCCCCAAATAGCACCGACTTCGCTACGAGCACTTGATTCAGTTACTGGTCTTGCTCCCGGTAATAAGTTTGGCAATGCTCCAACTTCAACAGCGCCTCTTTCACCTGCTCTTCTTGGAATCCAGGAAAGTTTTGAATTAGTTTTTTCAGCAACTTCAATAACTGCACTCAATGTTCCTTCAGTTGCTGCTGCTCTTTCGCCAACTAAAATTATTGAATCTTGAGCTATTTCTAAACCTCGTAATACTTTTGCTTCGTCACCTGGTTTTGTAGCAACGACTTCGGCATTTATTTTTTCTAGACCACGAGATAAATAAGGCGCGATTGCGGTTATGTTTATGTTGCCCTTTTCAGCAGCTTTTCTTAAACGTAGGAAAACAATTGGTGATTCTTCTTCTGGTTCAAAATTAACAAGTACCACATTTTGTGCTTTTTCTAAATCTGCATAAGTAACTGTTCCAGCAGATCCTGCAACAACACTTCCCAGGAAGTCTTGTTCTTCTGCACTATTTACTCTGTTTCTAAAATCAATATCGTTTGTTTCTAGAGCAAGGCGAGCAAATTTGGAATATGCGTAAGCATCTTCCAAAGTAAGACGTCCACCTAATAAGACAGCGACCTTGCCTTTGGCATCTTTTAATCCTTTAGCTGCAAAATCAATTGCATCTGGCCATAAAGCATCAACTTGGTTTCCGTCTTTTGTTCTTACTTTTGGTTGGGTTAAGCGATTACTTTTCAAATAGCTAAATGCAAAGCGACCCTTATCGCAGTTCCAATCTTCATTGACAGCTGGATCTTCCCAAGCAAGTCTTCTCATAACAGTTTCTCGTCGATAATCGGTTCTCAAAGAACAACCAGAAGCACAATGTTCACAAGTTGTTGGAACTGAAACCAAATCAAATGGTCGTGATCTAAATCGATATGAAGAACTAGTTAAAGCACCCACTGGACAAATTTGCACAGTGTTTCCAGAAAAATATGAATTAAATGGTTCATCTGTTGCGATACCAACTTGTTGCTTGGCACCACGTTCTAATAATCCAATAAATGGATCTCCTGCTATTTCTTCTGAGAATCTGGTGCAACGTGCGCATTCAACGCAACGTTCTCTATCAAGCAAAATCTCTGTGCTTAATTCAATTGGTTTAGGGAAAGTTCTTTTCTCGATATCAAATCTTGATTCAGCTCGACCTGCAGTCATTGCTTGATTTTGTAATGGACATTCCCCACCTTTATCGCAAACTGGGCAATCAAGTGGATGATTAATAAGTAGAAATTCCATAACTCCTGCTTGTGCTTTTTCAGCAACTTCAGAAGTCATTTGTGTTTTAACAACCATTCCTTCAGTCAAAGGAATTGCGCATGATGGTTGTGGCTTTGGCATTCCTTCAATTTCAACTAAACACATACGACAAGCTGCAACGGGTGCAAGAGAGGGATGGTCACAAAATCTAGGAACAAAAGTTCCCATTCTTTCTGCTGCTCTAATAATTAGTGTTCCTTTAGGAACTTGAACCTGAATTCCATCAATGGTGGCAGTGATCTGATTTTCAGTATTTGTTTGTTTATTGTCTGAAGTTAAAGTCATTTACACACCTGCCTTATCAAAAATAGTTGTGGCACTTGGTGGAAAAGATGCATCAGCTGAAGTTCTAGTTGCTTCACGGAATTCGTCAGCAAAATATTTCATAGCTCCTGGAAATGGTGTTGCTGCCGCATCACCCAGTGCGCAGAATGATCTACCCGCAATTTGGCCGCACACATCATTGATTACTTCTAATTCTTCTTCTTTGCCTTTACCGTGTTCAAACTTTTCCAAAACTCCAGTAATCCAATAAGTACCTTCACGACACGGAGTGCACTTGCCACATGATTCATGTTTATAAAATTCAAGCCATCTAGTTACAGCTTTTACAACACTTGTCGTGTGATCAAACATCATTGGTGTTCCTGTGCCAAGCATTGTTCCTGCAGCAGCTAAATCTTCATAAGTCATTGGAATATCAATGTGATCTGGTGTCAACATTGGAACAGATGATCCACCTGGAATCCAAAACTTTAATTTACTTCCCTTGCGCATTCCACCGGCATAATCAAGTAGTTCACTCATTGTTGTGCCAAGGGCAGCTTCAAAAATTCCAGGACGATTAACGTGACCTGAAACTGCAAATAATTTAAATCCAGGAGATTTTTCTGTTCCCATTGATTTAAACCAGTCAGCACCATTCAAAATAATTGAAGGAACACTTGCCAAAGTTTCAGCATTATTTACAACTGTTGGAGATGCGTAAAGTCCTGCAACTGCTGGAAATGGTGGTTTTAATCTTGGTTGACCGCGTCGACCTTCTAACGAATCAAGTAGTGCGGTTTCTTCACCGCAAATGTAAGCACCAGCTCCTGCATGAACTACAACTTCTAAATTAAATCCAGATCCCTGTATATTTTTTCCAAGTAAACCTTCTGCATAAGCTTGTTCAACCGCATTCATCACTCTTCTTATAACGTGTGGAACTTCTCCACGAATATAAATAAAGGCATGA
>JBJOOK010000047.1:0-9492 GCA_046051325.1 Actinomycetota bacterium
TTAGCTTGGTAATAGTTTTAAGCACAATGCTGATTTTGTCTTGGCAGATAACACTCACTTCATTAATACTTCTTCCAGTTTTCCTTATTCCTGCAAAATCTATGGGCAAAAGAGTTCAGGCACTGTCTAGAGAACAAATGAATTTAAATGCTGAGATGAGTCAGACAATGACTGAAAGATTCAACGTCTCTGGAGCCTTGCTAGTAAAACTTTTTGGTGATCCAAAAAATGAAGGAAATAGCTTCTTTAAAAAGGCGGCGCGAGTAAAAGACATTGGCGTTCGAATTGCTATGACTAACACTATTTTCTTTGTGGCATTGACTACCGTGGCAACAATTGCAACAGCAATCGTTTACGGATTTGGTGGAAGCCTTGTTGTTTCTGGAGTTTTAACTTTAGGAACATTGCTGGCCTTAACCGCCTTGTTAGCTCGACTTTATGGACCTTTAACTGCACTTTCTAATGTTCGAGTCGACATTATGACCGCATTAGTTTCTTTTGAAAGAGTTTTTGAAGTATTAGATCTAGAACCGTTAGTCAAAGATTCAAAAAATCCTCTGAATTTACCTCAAGGACCCCTTGATATTGAATTCAATAACGTTTCATTCTCGTATCCAACAAGAGCTGACGTTGGACTTGAAACCCTAGAACTAGCAACAGATGGAAAAATTGAAAATGATACAAACAATTTAGTTTTAAATAATGTTTCTTTCAAAGTTAAACCTGGAACCATGTTGGCATTAGTTGGACCAAGCGGTAGTGGAAAAACTACTATTTCTCAACTAATTGCTCGGCTTTATGACCCAACCATCGGAAAAGTTACTGTTGGCAATGTAGATATTAAAGAAGTATCTAGAGACGAAATAAGAAAAAATATTGGGGTAGTAACTCAGGATTCGCACCTTTTCCATGATTCAATCAAAAATAATTTGATTTATGCCAAAGAAGATGCCTCTGAATCTGAAATATGGAGTGCGTTAGAAAGTGCTCAAATTTCTGATTTTGTAAAATCTCTTCCAGACAAACTAGACACCATTGTTGGAGATCGAGGATATCGTCTAAGTGGCGGGGAAAAACAAAGAATTGCAATTGCTCGAGTATTTCTAAAGCAACCTCGAATTGTAATTCTTGATGAAGCTACTGCTCACTTAGATAACGAAAATGAAGCAGCCGTTCAAGTAGCTCTTGCAACAGTTTTGGAGAATAGAACTTCAGTAGTAATTGCTCATAGATTATCAACCATTATTAATGCAGAACAGATTGCTGTTATAAAAGAAGGACACCTAATTGCAATTGGAAGCCATACAGACTTACTTAATGACAATGGTGTTTATTCCGACTTATACAATCAGCAATTCGCAGTTTAAATCTATTTAGATTCATTCTTCAGTAACACATACCAACCAATTGGCAATAAAAGTGCAAACAAAATCCATTGAATTGCATAGCTTAAGTGCGGACCATTAGTTAATTCTGGCAATGGAATGATTGCCACTTGATTCTCCATAGGAGATGAATTTGCTAACTGAACATAGAATTCACTAGCTACTTCTATTCCAAAATAATTGAAATCGATTGTGTTGACTTGGTTCAAAGGCAAATCTTTAGGTTGAGCAATTGATTCACTGAAGGGTTGAAGGTAGCCCTCGAGATTTACAACTCCAACTGGGGCAGGAGGAATGATTTGGTTTGTTGAAGCAGATGTTCCAATCGGAATCCATCCACGATTAACTAAAATATTCTCGCCATTTTCAATTTTTAAGGGAGTTATAATCCAAAATCCCAAACTATTTTCTAAATATTGTTTACGTACCAATTTTGATTGATCATTCAAATAATTTCCTGTCAATTCTATCTTTTCCCACTGTTTCAGGTTCGATAATTGAGAGGTTGAATCAATCTTTTTAGGAGCCATAGATAGCGCTGAATTTGTTGATTCATTTCTAACAATTCTTTGGTCATATCGGTCGAACTGCCAATCAGAGAGTCTTATGAACAAATAGATTAAGAACAAGAGAATAAGAGTTAGAGCAATCCAGCGAGGTTTAATTAGATTTTTGAACATAATCCTGATTTCAGACTACTTGAACCTAGGTTATTGAGTAGGGCCTGATTCAATTTTTCTTGTTGGTGATTCCACTTGTTTGCCGTTATAGAAGAAATTCTCCCGTCCTGCGTTTGCAATCACAACTGCGATATAAGGAAGAAAGATTGCTCCGAAAATTAACGCCCAACGTAGATTTCCACTGGCAAATACAGCTCCCACAAAACAAATGGTTCTTAAACTCATAGAAATTAAATATCGACGTTTTCTACCTGCTTGATCGAAACTTAAACCGGTGGAGGCAGAGGTGATTGCATAGACAGATGGTTGTTCTTGATTGCTCATCTTTTGTTCCTGCCTTCCTCTGAATCTCAACGCTACGGCAAAATCTAGATTTTCGCGATTCAAAAAGGGTATCTAGCGGGCTAGAGACCAATTCTTTGCCATCTACGAGGTAAGTTACAAGGTATGTCTTCAAATGGAGTTGTTTTTGTAACTGGTGGCAATAGAGGCATTGGTCTAGCCATAGCTCAAAGATTTGCCCAGGATGGTTTCAAGGTTGCGATTTCATATCGCGAACAAAAGCCTGATGATGATTTTTACATGGTTAAAGCAGATGTCACTGATAGTAAAAGCATTGATGCGGCGATTGACGAAATTGAGAAAAATCTTGGTCCATTAGAAGTAGTTGTTATTAATGCTGGAACTAATAAAGATGCACTAGCTATGCGCTTAGAAGATAGCGACATGGAAAACATAATTAACACAAATTTAATGGGATCAATAAGAGTTGCCAGACGAAGTGTTAAGTCAATGATTAAGAATCGTAAGGGAAGAATTATTTTCATCGGTTCAGTGGTTGGCATGTTAGGTTCACCTGGGCAAATGGTTTATGCGAGCACTAAAGCTGGATTAATTGGAGCTGCAAGATCTTTAGCTCGAGAAGTTGGAAGCAGAGGAGTTACAGTAAACGTTGTAGCCCCAGGATATGTCGACACTGATATGACAAACGATCTTGATGAAGCAAGAAAAGATATGATCACTTCTAGTACACCGCTTGGTAGAACAGCTAGTGCTAGCGAAATTGCAGGAGTTGTTAGATTTTTGGCATCAGAAGATGCTTCCTACATCACAGGTGCAGTAATTCCTGTTGATGGAGGATTAGGAATGGGACACTAAACAATGGGAATAATGCAGGGAAAGACAATTTTAGTAACAGGTGTTCTCACTGATCACTCAATTGCTTTTTCTGTTGCGAAACTTATTCAAGATGAAGGCGGCACTCCAATATTAACTTCTTTCGGGCGAGCAATGGGAGCAACTGAAAGAGCTAATGGTCGTTTACCAAAACCTGCCACAATTTTAGAATTAGATGTTACAAATGAAGAAAACCTTGCTAATTTAGCTAACGAAATTAAGAAACACACTCCAACTATTGATGGAGTGGTACACGCAATTGGCTTTGCACCACAATCGGCTTTAGGTGGAAATTTCTTAAGCACTGAATGGCCAGATGTTGCAACGGCCGTTCATGTTTCTGCTTACTCATTGAAGTCACTTTCCATGGCATGTGTTGAATTAATGCCAAATGGTGGAAGCATTGTTGGACTTGATTTTGACGCAACAGTTTCCTGGCCACAATATGACTGGATGGGTGTTGCAAAAGCTGCATTGGAATCAACTTCTCGCTATTTAGCTCGTCATTTGGGTCCGAAAAATATTCGAGTTAATTTAATTGCTGCAGGACCAATCAATACTGTTGCTGCAAAACATATTCCTGGTTTTGAGAAATTCGAAGAAGCATGGGCTGCAAGATCACCATTGGGTTGGAAGATTTCAGATCCAGTGCCTTCTGCAAAAGCCGTTGTTGCATTACTTTCTGATTGGTTTCCTGCTACATCTGGAGAAATAATCCACGTTGATGGTGGATATCACTCCATGGGTGCTTAATTCGTTTTTTCTAACGCGTAGTTAACGACGGCAGAAAGTCCTTGTCGACAAGTTCTATTTAAATCAGAAATTGGTGTTGACCACATAGATTGTTTTGTGGCACTAAATGAATTAATTTCATTCTCAAGAGCAAATTCAGTAATGGCTAAAACTCGTAATAGTCTTCCCAATAAAAAGGTAACTCTGGGCGGTTGATCATCTGGATAAGCTTGAATAGAAATGTCGTGTTCTAAATCAATTAAAAAGTCGTGAGCGTCTTGATTCCCGGCCACAAGATCAAATGCTTCAATCTCATCACTTGTTTCATGTAACAAATTAGAAAGTTGCTTATCCATATCTTGCCAATTTGTAGATAGGGCAACAGGTTCTTTTAATCGTTTAGTTGCAACCCAAGAGTTTGCTTCTTCATGAATTCCTAGGGGCTCACCACCTCTAGTGGTGATTACGTGTCCTAATTCAATAGCGATGTCAACGAATTCATCTGTACCAATAATTGCATCCATATTTCCGGTAACTGGGAAATGGCAACGCAAAGCATTAGTACCTGAGTTTCTTAAACCAGCTATGAATAGGGCAAGGGATTCATTGTTCAAAAGTGTCGAAACATGTCGAGGAGATTCAGAAATGCAATCAACGCTTCGCTCCAGAGTTTCTCGACCTTGCATGAAGGCTGTAGCCCATATGGCTAAGGAGATACTGGTTGGTACATTTTGAAACATTTGGCCCGGCATGATGCTTAACTTAATCGATAGCCCAAGATTTATCTTCTTGATTAACTAGTGGGCAAGGAAGTCAGAAACTGGCGAAATTGCTTTTATTGCATAGACTGGAAGAGGAGGCGTCAATATGAGCATGATTAATGAAACTGAAAATCGTGGTTCTTGGTTAAATGACGAACAAATTGAATTTGTTCGAGACCGCCTTCCAATTTTATATATTGATGCAATTCCGGTAAGAATTGACGAATTAGGAAATGTCACACAAATTGGTTTGTTGTTACGCGGAATGCCTGATGGAAGCATTAGCCGAGCAATGGTTTCAGGTCGAGTTTTGTATGGAGAAAGAATTAGGGGAGCCTTACTTAGACATCTAGAAAAAGATTTAGGTGCAACTGCACTTCCACAATTAGCTCCTAGTCCAACTCCTTTTACAATAGTTGAATATTTTCCAGACCCAAGTGTTTCTGGATTTCATGATCCAAGACAACATGCTGTGAGTCTTGCTTTTGTGGTTGTTTGTGGTCAAAGGTGATTGTCGCCCAAGTCAAAATGCGCTTGATTTAGCATGGTTAAGTCCCCAAGAAGCTCAAAGTAAGAAAGTTTTGGATGAGATGACAGGTGGTCAAGCTAAATTGTTAAAACTTGCTCTTGCTCATATGGGGGTCATCGAATAATGAATAATAAAACAGCAAGTAAGAATTTGGGCTGGTTACTTAGTGTAGGCGGAGTAGCTGGATGGATTTCTTCGTTTATATTAACAATTGACAAAATTAAGCTACTTGAAAATCCAAATTATATTTCAAGCTGTAATGTTAATTCGGTTTTAGCTTGTGGAAATGTTGTTAAGACTGCACAAGCATCAGTATTTGGATTTCCCAACAGCATTATTGGAGTAAGCAGTTTTCCAATTTTGGTACTAATTGGAGTCTTAATATTGTTAGATGTTTTTATTCCTAGATGGATGTTACAAATTATTGCTTTGGTGAGTGGTTTGGCTACCTTATTTGTGTCTTGGCTAGCGTTTCAAAGTATTTATATAATCGAGATTTTATGTCCTTATTGCATTGTAGTGTGGGCAATGACAGTTCCAATTTTCTTCTTAACAACAAGGGACTTATTTAAAAATTCCAGAAATTCAACACTTAAACTTCTTGTGCCATTCACAGGATTTTTGACTTTGGCTTGGTTCTTAGTAGTTGGTGCTGCAATAACTCTTCAATTTGTAATCTAAGTGTCCGAAGGGGGACTTGAACCCCCATCCCCGTAAAGGGACTAACACCTCAAGCTAGCGCGTCTACCAATTCCGCCATCCGGACTTATCAGATTCATACGATAACAATCGACACCTAACTCAAGTTCAAGGCCATCGCCTCGGCAAGATGGTTTCACTATGAATAACGCCACAAATCTTGAGGAAAGAGTTGTTAAATACTGTCAAGATTTGATTCGCATTGATACCACTAATTTTGGAAATAATGAAAGCAATGGCGAAACAAAAGCTGCAGAATATATCGCCGAAGTATTAAAAACCTTAAACATTGAATATCAAATAATTGGTCCTGATGCAAAACGATCTTCAATAATTGCAAGATTGCCAGGAACTGATAATTCTTTACCTGGAATTGTTTTACATGGACATTTAGACGTTGTTCCGGTTGAAAAAGATAAATGGAGTAAACCTGCTTTTGAGGCATTAATACATCAAGAAATGATTTGGGGTCGTGGAGCCGTTGATATGAAAAACGGCAACGCCATGATTTTGGCAAGTCTTTTTGAACTTGTTAAATCAGGATGGCGTCCAAAGAGATCAATTACTCTTGTCTTTTTTGCTGATGAAGAAGCCGGTGGTGCCTTAGGTAGTCACTTTGTTACAAAGAATTATCCGGAATATTTCCAGAACTGCACTGAAGCAGTTGGGGAAGTTGGTGGCTTTTCTCATACTCTCAGCAACGGTGTGCGACTTTATTTAATTGAGACAGCACAAAAAGGTATTGCCTGGATGAAGTTATCTGCCACGGGTAATGCCGGTCATGGCTCAATGATAAATAACGAAAATGCGATTGCAAAACTATCAAAAGCAATAACGAATATAAGTAATCATAAGTTTCCTATCACTATTAAGGATTCCGTCAGATCACTTCTTGAAGAAACAGCTTCAGCTCATGGCACCAAGTTTGATGAGAAAGATCCAGAAAAAATAGTTGCTCTATTGGGAACTCTGACAAAATTAGTTTCAGCAACACTGGCCAACACAGCTAACCCCACCATGCTTAATGCTGGCTACAAAGTCAACGTCATTCCTGGTGAAGCATCCGCACATGTTGATGGTCGATTCTTGCCTGGAAACGCAGAAACATTTTTGGCAGAGATCAGAAATATCGTGGGAGAAGATATAAAAGTTGAAGCAGAAACATTTGACGTTGCTCTAGAAGCACCTTTTGATACCAATATTGTTCACTTGATGACTGAATCCTTAGCCGCAGAAGATCCTGCTGCACGAGTTGTGCCTTACATGCTTTCAGGCGGAACTGACGCGAAAGCTTTATCTAAATTTGGCATAAAAGGTTATGGGTTTACACCACTTTTACTTCCAAATGATTTAGATTTCACAAGTTTGTTTCATGGACATGATGAAAGAGTTCCAATTTCTTCGCTCAAATTTGGAGCAAGAACAATGCACAGATTTATTAAGGCCCTTTAAGTTCTTTCAACTTTATGAATGCGTTTCTTTACCCACATTCTTTTAACACCATTCGGGTAAATTCTGGTTCTTACTAATTCCCAACGACCATATTCAGCTAATTCAGTAAGAAGTTGTTTTGCTTCTCGTCTTGTGACTTTCTTTGGCAATGGCACTTCTCTTATTTCCCAGGAACTGTACAAATCAATTACCTCGATCCTTTGGAAGTTGAGCCCATCCTGACTCAGGATAAGAGGAATGTGGTGCAGAAACGTCGGATAAAGCGTTATTCAATTCTTCTGGAAGTAACAAATTGTCGGAACTTAAGAGGATTTTTAGTTGAGCAAGATTTCTGGCACCTAAAATGACTGATCCAACTCCTGGTCTATCCCGCAACCAAGCAATAGCAGTTTCAACAGGAGTTCTACCAATTCCTTCAGCTGCTGTTACTAATGCATCAACAATTCTTGCTTTGTCTTCTGTGAGATGTTCTTGAATGAAGCTTGAAAAATGTTTTGATGCGGCTCTTGAATCAACAGGTGTTCCGAAACGATATTTTGCTGTCAAAACACCTCTACCAAGTGGTGACCAAGGAAGAAGAGCCTTGTCTTGATTTTCTAGTAGGGGAATTAATTCTCTTTCCACGCCACGAGCAAGTAAAGAGCATTCGGAAATAACAAGGGCTGTTTGCCAGGCAGCATAATTAGATATTCCAAAATATCTAAATTTGCCCTGAGAATACAGATTTGATACCGCCCTTAAAGTTTCATCGATTGGTGTTATTGAATCCCATCCATGCATTTGCCATAAATCAACGTGATCTACTCCCAAGCGATTTAATGATGCTTCAAGAGCATCTGTTATATGAATTGCACTTGCGTTATACATTCGAGGTAATTCAACTTTCACAGCTTTTGTAGCAATAAATATTGAATCTCGATTTCCAATTTCAGCAATTATTTGTCCAACTAGTTCTTCAGATACACCTTTTGAATAAGTATCTGCAGTGTCAAGGAAATTTCCACCGGCTTCGATAAAAGCTTTATATTGGGAACGTGCTTCGGGTTCATCTGTGTCTCGACCCCAAGTCATAGTTCCAAGGGCCATAGTTGAAACCTCGTGTCCGGAGTTTCCCAGCAGTCTCATGCGCATATTGTGAGGTTATTGCAATAATTGAAAGAATCAACTCTTTTGATTGATTTTTTGCTAAGTGTTAGGAGAAATTCCTTGTCTTGGTGGCTGGCCGCTGCAATGGGTGTGGTGCAAGGGGTTACTGAATTCCTACCGATTTCCTCAAGTGCACATTTAAGAATCCTGCCAGCACTTGTTGGTCAAAAAGATCCTGGAGCTTCCTTTACAGCTGTCATTCAAATTGGAACCATATTTTCTGTCCTCATATATTTCAAAAATGATTTAATCTCAATTTCCAAAGCAACGCTAATTGGAATATTTAGAAAAAATCAAAGAAATAAAGAATTTAAGATGGGTTTATCAATTATCCTGGCCACATTGCCAATTATAATTTTAGGCTTTTTTGGGCAAGATTTTATTAAAAATGGTGCTAGAGATTTGTACTTAGTTGCCTATGTAATGCTTATTTTTTCATTTGTGATGTTTTTTGTTGATAAGTATTCTAAATTTGACACTGACATTAATGAACTGTCGAGATTTAAAATCTTGATGCTTGGTTTTGCGCAATCACTTGCCTTGATACCAGGTTTTAGTCGATCAGGAGTAACAATTACTGCTGCTAGATTTTTTGGCATAAATAGAGCAGATGCTGCCAGATTTTCATTTTTACTGTCAGTTCCTGCGATTGTTCTCTCAGGTTTATATGAAGCAATTGGGATAACAAATAGCAATGAATCTGGCTGGGGCCAAACGATATTTGCCGCAGCAGTGTCTTTTGTTGTCGGTTATTTAAGTATTGCCTGGTTGATCAAGTGGCTAGGAAATCACAGTTTAAAAACCTTTGTAATTTATAGAATTGCTCTTGCCTTGGTGATAATTGCGTTACTAAATGGCGGAATAATCTCTAACCTCTAGAATGATTTCGTGACTACTGTTTATTTAGTAAGACATGGAAGAACTCCTGCCAA
>JBJOOK010000048.1:0-5139 GCA_046051325.1 Actinomycetota bacterium
GTTGTTTTTGGCATAGGCCCAGCAGGTTCTGGAAAGACATATCTTGCAGTTGCCAAAGCAGTTCAAGCTTTGCAAGCAAAACAAGTTAACAGAATTGTTTTAACACGACCGGCTGTAGAAGCAGGCGAGCACTTAGGTTTTCTTCCAGGAACTTTGTCTGAAAAAATTGATCCCTATCTGCGACCACTTTATGATGCACTCCAAGACATGATTGATCCTGACAAGATTCCAAAATTAATGACTAATGGATCAATTGAGGTAGCTCCACTTGCCTATATGCGTGGCAGGACCTTAAATGATTCTTTTATTATTCTTGACGAAGCCCAAAATACTTCTCCTGAGCAGATGAAAATGTTTTTAACAAGATTAGGTTTTGGTTCGAGAATGGTAGTAACAGGTGATGTCACTCAAATAGATTTGCCAAGTGGGACAAAGTCGGGATTGAAAGTGGTGCAGGATATCTTGCACGACGTCGACGATCTAGCTTTTATTCAACTAAATTCTAAGGACGTAGTTCGTCATAAATTAGTAAGCAGAATTGTTGAAGCTTATGAATCGTGGGATTCTGCAAAAGAAATACGTTGAGGCTTAACTAATTAATGATCGATGTTGATAATTCAAGCAGTTTTTCAATTGATGAAGTAAATGTTAAAAGTTATATCACTCAAATGTTGAAGTTTTTGAAAGTTAATACCAATTCAGATGTTTCAGTATTATTTGTGGATGAAGATGAAATGACAAAACAACATGTCCGCTGGATGAATGAACCAGGACCAACAGATGTGATGAGTTTTCCTATGGATGACATCGTGCTTCAAGATTCCAAACTTAGAAAAAAACAAGCCATTCTCGGCGACATAATTATCTGCCCAGGAGTTGCTCTAAAGGATTCTAAAAAGCAAGGTATAAATCCCGCATATCACCTTGTATTTTTGCTTGCGCATGGAATTTTGCACCTTTTAGGGCAAGATCACCAAGAAGCATCTCAACGAGTTGTTATGCAAAAACGTGAGCAAGGTATTATGAATTCCTTGAGGATATCCAAAAAAAGATGATCAACTTACCTATTTTTATTTTACTAGCAGCCATAGTCGAGATTCTTGCTGCATTTTTTATTGCAGGAAGAACTGCAATCTTAAAAACATCAGAATCCAGAGTTGAACAATTACGAAGAGAAGATGTTAAAGGCATTGAAAAACTGCAAAAAGTAATCTCGGAAAAAGCAAAGCACGTAGCAGTTTTGCAACTTGTGGCATTAGCGCTTACATCAGCCGGTGGTGTGTTATTAACTTTTGTGTTTATTGAATCAAATATAAATCTAAATTCTGCTTTAGTCTTTGCAATTATTGTGGTTTCTTTAGTTGGCTTTATTGTTTTAGGAGTAGCACCAGAAACCCTTGGTAAACAAAAATCTGATCGAATATCTCTAATTACTGCCCCTGTGGCCTTAGCAATCAAACCAATAATTTGGCCAATTGCAAAATTACTAGTTGCTGTTGGAAATGCATTAACTCCTGGTAAAGGATTCAAAGAAGGACCCTTTGCTACAGCTGAAGATTTGCGAGACTTAGTAGATCAAGCTGAAGAAGCTGATGTTATTGAAGACGAAGAAAGACAAATGATTCATTCAGTTTTCGAACTTGGCGACACTGTAGCCAGAGAAGTCATGGTTCCAAGAACTGAAATGGTGTGGATTGAAAAGGGTAAGACTTTGCGACAAGCAATATCTCTTTCACTTAGATCTGGCTATTCCAGAATTCCAGTAATCGGCGAGGATTCCGACGACATTGTTGGAGTTGTTTATTTGAAAGATATTTCTAGAAGAATTTTTGAAAATGCTGAAGCAGAAAGAACTGAATTAGTTGATAATTTAATGCGCGCTGCATATTTTGTGCCTGATAGTAAACCAGCTGATGAACTGTTAAGAGATATGCAGTCAGCCAGAGTTCATTTAGCAGTTGTGATTGATGAATACGGTGGCACTGCAGGTTTAGTTACCATTGAAGACATTTTGGAAGAAATCGTTGGTGAGATTGCTGACGAGTACGACACTCATGCACCAGAAGTAAATGAGTTAGGACCAAATGTTTATCGAGTAAGTTCTCGAATCCACTTAGATGATTTGGCTGAATTGATTAATTTAAATCTTTCAAGTGATGATGAAGGTGTTGATACCCTTTCTGGTTATTTGGCTAAACAACTCGAACGAATTCCTATACCTGGTACTTCAATAGTCATTGAAGGCTGGGAATTTGTTGCCGAAAGAGCAGCTGGTCGAAGAAACAAAATTGGCACAATCTTGATCCGAAAAAGCGAATCTCCAGATTCTGAATAAATCAAGCATTCTTGTCTACGAACTCTTGGCTAAAGAAATTTCCAAAAACCTATCTGCAACGATGTATATATGAGTGAATTTCGAAGTGGTTTTGCCTGTGTCGTAGGTCGACCAAATGTTGGCAAATCAACGCTAACTAATCAATTAGTTGGTGAGAAAATTGCAATTACTTCCAAACGTCCACAAACAACTAGACACGCAATTAGAGGTTTAGTACACAGAAATGATGGACAATTAATTCTTGTTGATACTCCAGGGGTACATAAACCAAAAACACTTTTGGGTTCAAGACTTAATGACGTTGTTAGAGATACTTGGAGTGAAGTTGATGTCGCAATATTTTGTGTTCCAGCAGATCAAAAAATTGGTCCAGGAGATAAATACATTGCGCAAGAATTAAGCAGTGCAACTAGAAAGCCAAAAATTGGGGTTGTCACAAAATTAGACTCAGCAAGTCAATCAGACATAGCAGAAAGACTAATGGAGTTAGATGCATTAGGAAAAGAAACTGGTTGTGATTGGAAAGAGATAATTCCCATAAGTGCAAAAACTAGAGCAAACTTAGATGTTTTATTAGATTTAATAATTCCACTTTTACCTGAAGGCCCTGCTCTTTATCCCGCTGGTATTTTTACAGATGAACCCGTTGAAACCATGGTTGCAGAATTTATTCGCGAAGCTGCTTTAGATGACTTAAGAGAAGAGCTTCCTCATTCATTAGCAGTGGTTGTGGAAAGTATTGAACCTGATGAAGACAGATCAGCTGAAAGACCGTTGATGAGAATCAGAGCAAGTATTTACGTGGAAAGAGATAGCCAAAAGGGAATTATTATTGGCAACAAAGGCTCAAAGTTGAAAGAGATTGGTTCTATATCTAGAAAGCAAATTGAAAAATTAATTGGAATGCAAGTATTTTTAGAACTGCACGTGAAAATTGCCCCTGAGTGGCAATCAGATCCTAAGGAACTTTCTAAACTAGGTTTCTAAGATTTAGTTTCAATACTGTGTAGCTCTGGTATTAATTCGTATCTTTTTCCGTAAGTTTGAATAATTGAAATAATTGCAGCAGCAATAGGTACACCAATTAGTGCTCCAATTGCTCCAAAGAATCCGGCAAAAACAATTACTGAAGCAAAAGCCACGGCAGGATGAATATCCATGGTCAAGGAAGAAATTCTTGGGGTAAATAAGTAGTTTTCAATTTGTTGATAAATCAAAACAAAGATAACCACAAATAATCCATCTTTAGGATCATTTACTACCGCAACAATTGCAGGAATAACTCCACCGATATATGTTCCAACTGTTGGTACAAATTGACTTACCAAACCAGTGAATAGGCCAAGAGGAAGCCAATATGGAACATCTAAGAAAAGTAAGAAGACTGAGGTAAATACAGAATTTAATGCTGCAAGGATTACTCGACTAATAACAAATCCACCCGTTTTATCTGTTGCAACTTGCCAAACAGTTGTAAAAATTACTTGTTGTTTAGAAGGTAACCAGCTTCCGATAGTTCTTTTGATTTTTGGAGCCTCGGCTGCAAAATAAAAGGCAAAAAGTAGCAGTGTGAAAATATTAAAGATAAATCCAAAAATACTTGAAACTACTCCAAATACTCCACCAGCGATATCTTGAGCAAAATTTGCAATTTGGGAATTAGAAATATTAAGTGATTGCTCTAATGAAGTTGCATCAATTTGTAAGTTAAATGAAGTATTAATCCAGCTCACAAATCCTTGGATCAATGCAGGAAATTGTGTAATCAAACTTGCTAACTGTGAGCCAAGAAGTTGACCAAAAGCTGCAATAAAAGCAACAATTAGTGCAACTAAACCAAGAAGTACTACAAAAGTGCTTAAGCCGCGCTTCATGCCACGTTTTGTCAGTATTTCAACAACTGGAGTTATAGCGATTCCTAGTAACCAGGCAAGTAACAACAAGAAGAGAAAATCTTTACTCTTGGCGAAAGCCCATTCAACTAATTGAAAAGCAATGACAAGAGCTAAAACTGTTATTACACTTCTTTGAATAAATCTGCGATTGACTGAGAAATCCCAACGACTTCCCGAAGCGCTTTTGCCCGAAATATCAGGAGTGTTTTCGCTATTTCCTTGACTATGCAATTGATCTCCTAGGTCTAATTAACAACTCTACTTAACTTGTTTCACCTTGTGGGTGTTGTGGTGGGAAAGGTTAGTTAAATTCCAGCAGAATTAGGCGTATGCCTCAATATCGCGACGAAGGAATAGTTCTTCGAACCCAACGACTTGGGGAAGCCGATCGAATCGTCACAGTACTTACCAGAAATAGCGGTCGAGTCAGAGCTGTGGCAAAGGGAGTTAGAAAAACCACTTCAAGATTTGGTGCCAGGGTAGAACCTTTTGGTCACATAGATGCACACTTTCATATTGGAAAATCATTAGATATTTTGAGTCAAGTTGAATCTTTTTATTCTTATGGTGCAACGTTGTCACAAGATTATTCGAAATGGACAGCAGGTCAAGCAATGCTTGAAACTGCAGAAAGATTAACTCCTGAAGAAAAAGAGCCAGCAACACAACAATATTTATTATTAATTGGTGGACTTAGGGCTTTAGTTAAAGATGAACATGATCCAAATTTAATTCTTGATTCTTATCTTTTACGCTCTCTTTCACTTGCAGGTTATTCACCTTCTTTTTATGAATGCGCACGCTGTGGAGCAGAAGGTCCGCATAGAGCTTTTTCAGTAAGTGCTGGTGGAGCAACATGTGAAGAATGTCGACCACCAGGTTCAGTTGTTCCGGCTCCTGCCACAATTT
>JBJOOK010000049.1:0-5072 GCA_046051325.1 Actinomycetota bacterium
ATTGGGCCCATCTGTTAAAGATTTATGCTCTCGAGCAATCACAAAGGTTGGACTTGTCACATCACCTTTTATTTTCAAAGCACTGGCTAATCCTTGAGTAAAAGTAGTTTTTCCAGCTCCTAGTTCACCATCTAATAAAACACAATCACCAGCTTTAAGAAGTAAGCCTAGTTTTTTGCCTAAGGCTTTTGTTTCGTCAGCATTTGAGGTGATGATGTTTAGTGACATAAAGAATAGATTCTTAAATTTCGTTTAGATAGATACGAGGAACTCTTGGTCCAAGTCTTGTCACAATTTCATATCCAATACTTTGGGAAGCTTTGGCCCACTCTTCAACATCTGGTTCATTCTTTGCAGGATCTCCAAATAAAACAACTTCGTCTCCTGTGGAGAAATCTAAATCTCCAATATCAATTACAAATTGATCCATACATACTCGTCCTGCCACACTAAATTTTTTACCGTTTGCAAGAACTGGTCCTTTGTTACCAGCAATTCTTGGAACGCCATCTGCATAACCCAGTGGAATCAAAGCAATCTTGGTATCAGTTTTTGTTACATATTCAGCTCCATAAGAAATGCCATGTCCTGCAGGAACTTCTTTTACTAATGCGGCATTTGCTTTCAAACTCATTGCTGGTCTTAATCCATATTCACTTGCTTTACCAACTTCTCCACCTGGAGTAATTCCATAAACTGCAATTCCAGGTCTTACCAAATCAAAGTGAGCATTGGGTGCAGTTAAGGTTGCAGCACTGTTTGCTGCATGTTTCATTAAATTCTTAAATCCTCTGGATTCAACAAACTTAAAACTTTGATCTAATACTTCTAATTGTTTAGCAATTGTTGGACTACTTGGAGCATCAGCTAGAGCAAAATGTGTCCAAACAGCAACCACATTAATTTGACCTGCTGCTTTTGCTTCTTCAAGTACATTTGTTAAATCCGCTAAATCATTTGGCATAACACCATTTCGACCTAGCCCTGTATCTACTTTGATGTGAACATTTGCAGACTTTCCAGATTTCTTAGCAGCACCAATAATTGCTGAAGCAATTTCAATTGAGGAAACAGAAACATCAATATCTAGATCAATACACTCTTGCCAATTATCACTTGGTGAACCTAACCAAGTTAATATTCTTCCCTTATCGCCAGATTTTCTTAATTGAATAGCTTCTTCTAAAAGTGCTGTTCCTAACCAAGTTGCACCACCTTGTCTGGCAGCTTTGGCAACTGGGATTAATCCATGACCGTACGCATCGGCTTTAACAACAGCCATAACTTCAGAGTTCTTTGCTAAATCTTGCAAGACTTTTACGTTATCTCTAATTGCTGCAAGGTCAATATAAGCACCGCGCAAATTACTCATTTTTGAATCATCCTAATTAAATAATTTATTGCTTTTCAGCAATAACAAAAGCTGTAGCAATATTTCCATCATGAGATAAAGATAAATGCCAGTTAGTAATTCCTTGACGTTTTGCTTCTGCTGCAACTGTGCCGTTTAATTCCAAATAAGGCTTGCCACGTTCCCCAATTAATATTTCGCAATCTTGCCAACTCAAACCTGCAGGAGCTCCTAGTGCTTTTGCTACTGCTTCTTTAGCGGCAAATCGTGCTGCTAAAGACACTGCATTTTCACCTTTGCCACCGGGAGAATTCAATTCTTTTTCTGTAAACAAACGTGTATTTAAACCTGGGGTTCTAACTAAAGATCCTTGAAAGCGTGGAGTGTCAACAACATCTACGCCAATTCCGATGATCATGAGAAATTAATTCCTTCTATTCAACTGTTACTGATTTAGCCAGATTACGGGGTTGGTCGACATCGTGGCCTTTCAGTGTGGCCAGTGCGCAGGAAAATACTTGTAAAGGAACTGTTGCTACTAAGGGCTGGAGCAAACTACTGGTTTGAGGAATGCGAATAATGTGATCTGCAAAATCAAGGATTGAATCATCGCCTTCTTCAACAATCAAAATAGTTTTAGCTCCCCTTGCTCTTACTTCTTGAATATTTGAAACAACCTTCTCGTGTAATTCTTTTTCTTCTCTCAAACTTGGCACAATTACTACTACTGGAATTCCATCTTCAATTAGAGCAATGGGACCATGCTTTAATTCTCCAGCAGCAAATCCTTCTGCGTGCATATAAGCAAGCTCTTTTAATTTCAAAGCACCTTCTAGCGCAACTGGAAATCCAACATGTCTTCCAATAAATAACACACTTTGGGCATTCACATACTTTTTGGCCAATTCATTTACCGCATCTGTGGTGTCAAGAACAACATCAATTTGATGAGAAATATTAGCTAGTTCATTCATTACTTGCTTAATTTCAGCAGTTGGTTTATCAAGTCTTAGTTCTGCAAAATAAAGAGACAATAATTCAACGGCAACAACTTGGGTTAAGAATGCTTTAGTGGACGCAACTGCAATTTCAGGTCCACCGCGGGTGTAAAGAACGGCATCTGATTCTCTAGGAATAGTTGCACCTTGGGTATTGCAAATTGCTAATACTTTGGCACCTTGAGATTTTGCGTGACGAATTGCCATCAAAGTGTCCATGGTTTCTCCACTTTGAGAAATTGCCACAACTAAAGTTCTGTTATTTAAAATTGGATCTCGATATCTAAATTCGCTAGCCAATTCAACTTCGCAAGGAATTCTGGTCCAACGCTCCATGGCGTATTTACCAATCATTCCTGAATGAAATGCAGTTCCGCAAGCCACGAAAACTATTTTTTCAATATTGGCAATCTCACCAATTGAAAGTGTCATTTCTTCCAAAATTAGTTTGCCGTCTTCACCTAGGCGTCCCACAAGAGTTTCGGCCACTGCTTTTGGTTGTTCAAATATTTCTTTAAGCATGAATAAATCAAAGCCACCTTTTTCTGCAGCTTTAGCATCCCAATCAACAACATATTCTTTTGTTAACGCTGGCTTTCCATCAAAATCTGTAATTGTAATTTTGTCGTGTCTAAGTTCCACAACTTGATCCTGTCCTAATTCAATGGCATTTTTTGTATGAGAAATAAATGCTGAAACATCTGATGCTAAAAAGTTTTCACCCACTCCTCGACCAACTACCAGGGGTGAATTACGTCTAGCGCCAACCACAACATCGGGTTGCTGAGCATGAACTGCAACAAGAGTAAAAGCTCCTCTTAATCTTCTAACAACTTTTCTCATGCTTTCTGCTAAATCATTGTTTGATTTTGGATACTCAAAATTAAGTAAATGTGCGACAACTTCTGTGTCGGTATCACTACTTAATTTAACTCCTGCTTTTTGTAATTCTGCTCTTAGTTCTGAAAAGTTTTCAATAATGCCGTTATGAATAACTGCAATTTCATTAGAAACATCAGTATGGGGATGCGCATTTGCATCATTAGGAATTCCATGAGTTGCCCAACGAGTGTGACCAATTCCGGTTGTGGAATTAGGTAGTGGATCTGTTCCTAAAAGAGTTTCTAGATTGACAAGTTTGCCCGCTTTTTTTCTTACTTCAAGTTTGTGATCTTGCACAACAGCAACACCAGCTGAGTCGTATCCGCGATATTCAAGTCGACGTAACCCATCGACAACCACGGTAAGGGCTTGCTTGTTACCTACATAGCCAACAATTCCACACATTGTGTTTACAGCCTACGCGAAAGAGAATCTGGCGTAGTGTTCAACTTATGCTCATCCTCTTACCTCCCAGCGAAGGCAAGAACTCTGTGCAAAAGGGCAAACCGGTCTCGCTAACCTCACTTTCTTTTGGCAAGGATTTAAACCTGACGAGAAAGAAAACTCTTGCAGCAATGGGAACCAAAATTGCAAAAGGTCCTAGCGCAAAAGCAATTGATGTTTACTCTGGAGTTTTATATCAAGCACTTGATTATCAAAACTTAAATACAGCAGCAAAGAAACGTGCTGAGAAATCAATTGTAATTATCTCAGCTTTATTTGGTGCTCTCAAGTTAACTGATTCAATTCCAACTTACAAATTAGATATGGCTAAATCTTTACCAAAGTTAGGTTCCTTAAATGCTTTGTGGAAACCAGTTGTTACTAAAGCGCTGGAAGCAATAAAAACAGATTTAATTATTGATTGTCGCTCATCTACCTATCAAGGAGTATGGACACCTGAATTAAAGAAAACAGTAGGAATCAGAGTTTTCGCAGAAAAAAATGGCAAGAGATCTGTTGTTACCCATATGTCTAAAAAGACAAGAGGCGATGTGGCAAAGTTTCTAGTAATGCAGCCAAAGAGTCCAAAGACTGCTCAAGAATTACAAAAACTTGTTGCCAAAGAATTTAAGTGTGAATTAGTAAAGCCAGAAGGAAAAAAGAGTTGGTTTCTAGATGTAATTGTTAAGAACTAGCAAGTTTTCTTAACAACACTTGCTAATGATTCTGCTATTTCTTGAGCTTGTTTCATAGTTTCTGCCTCAACCATCACTCGAATTAATGGCTCGGTTCCACTTGAACGAAGAAGTACTCTGCCTTTGTCACCCAATGTAGTTTCTGATTTCTTCACAGCTTCTGTTAATTCAGCATTATCAATTTTTGCTTTATCAACATCTGGAATATTAATTAGTATTTGAGGAAATTTCTTAACTATTCCTGCTAATTCTTGTAATGATTTCTTAGTGGTTGCTACTGCGTTCATTAAGTGAAGTGCTGTTAATAATCCATCGCCTGTTGTTGAATGATTTCTCATGATGATGTGGCCTGATTGTTCGCCACCTAATACATAATTCTTTTCTTCCATTGCTTCCAGAACATATCTATCCCCAACGCCTGTTTCAATGACATTGATTGAGGCTGATTTCATAGCAATTTTAAAACCTAGATTTGCCATCACAGTAGAAACAACAGTGTCAGAAGCTAGTTTTCCTGTTTGTTTAAAGTCATGAGCTAACAATGCCAATATGTGATCGCCATCAATAACGTTTCCTTGCGCATCAATTGCTAAACAACGATCGGCATCTCCATCATGTGCAATGCCTAAATCGCAATTATTTTTCTTAACTGTTTCAATTAATGATTCCAAATGTGTTGATCCACAATTATCGTTGATATTA
>JBJOOK010000050.1:0-5031 GCA_046051325.1 Actinomycetota bacterium
ATTTTCATATATTCCAGTATTTGGAACAACTAAAACTGTTTGATCAACAATTCCTGCGGTCTTAAATACAAATGTAATTTTCACAAAGCTTGATTGGCGAGGAGTAAATTCGATTAAGTCAACGTGTGGAGATTCAGGGTTACGACCTAAATTAATTAATCCTTTTGCAGGAATATTTATTTCATTTGCTGGACTAAAAACAATTGACTTTGGAGCGGGATTTTCTACGCTGACACTAACTAATTGATCATCTTTTAAGCTGCTGTTACTAATTGTTGCAACAACAGTTGCTGAAGTTGATTCACCTTTTGCGATTACAACGTTTTGCACATAAATATCACCAATTGATGAGTTAGCACCACTACCAACAGGACCTTGAATTGTCGTTAAAGCATTTGGACCTGCACCACAACCGGACATAAACAAAATAACTGCAATAGCTGAGAGAAGTGATTTATATGTGCGCATAATTCTTAATTCTACCCAACCAGAGGTCATGACTTGAGTCCAGTATTGGGCTGGTAGAATAGAGGAATTAACGAAAGGTATTTCTTAAATGGCCTTCAAAGTCGGCGAAACAGTTGTTTATCCACATCACGGAGCAGCAGTAATTGAGGCAATCGAATCAAGAAATATCAAAGGTGTTGAAAGAAAATATTTAGTTTTAAGAGTTAAACAAGGTGATTTAACAGTAAGAGTTCCAGCAGACAATGTTGATCTAGTTGGAGTAAGAGATGTTGTTAATGCTGAAGGTTTAGAAAGAGTTTTTGACGTTCTACGTCAACCATATACAGAAGAACCAACTAACTGGTCTCGTCGTTACAAAGCAAACTTAGAAAAATTAGCTTCAGGCGATGTTATGAAAGTTGCCGAAGTCGTTAGAGATCTTTGGAGAAGAGATCAAGATCGCGGACTTTCTGCTGGTGAAAAAAGAATGCTTTCCAAGGCCCGCCAAATTCTCGTGAGTGAATTAGCTTTAGCTGAAAGAACTAATGAAGTAAATGCTGAAGCATTGCTCGACGAGGTTCTAGCTTCCTAAAGATTTATTTGTGAGCGCCCCCGCTAACGTCTGTGTCGTAATTCCAGCTGCAGGCTTGGGTGAGCGTCTTGGTTTAGATCAACCAAAAGCCTTTGTCTCTGTTAATAACTGGTCATTACTTTCCCTAACCATCAGACGAGTTCTAGATATTGCTCGAGTTGGTCATTTAATAGTTGCAGTTCCTGCAGATTTCAAAACAGAAGCACTTGAACATATAGATAGAGCAATGCGTGATGCCAATAAGAAGATTCCCTTTGATGTTGTAGTTGGGGGAGAAACTAGAACTCAATCGGTAAAAAACTCACTACTTGCTATGGACCAGTTGGACTCATTTGTTTTGGTTCACGATGCAGCCAGACCATTTGTTCCACAATCTGTATTTGAAAGCGTAATTGGCAAACTTGATAGTGGCGCAAAAGTTGTTATTCCAGTAATTCCAGTCTCTGACACCATAAAAACAGTTAATGAAAAATCTGAGGTTGTTAATACTTTGGACCGCACCCAGCTTCGGGCAGTTCAAACACCACAAGGTTTTGCTCGCGAAGTGCTTTCGGAAATTTATGCCACAACAGATTTGAAACCAACCACAGATGATGCAGGTTTAGCCGAAATTGCAGGAATCAATGTTTCAACAGTTGCAGGTTCTGTGGAATCATTCAAGATAACAACACCATTTGATTTAGAGATGGCCACCAACTTTATGAATAGGAAATAAAATGACAAACAGAGTTGGAATTGGTGTTGATGTTCATCCCTTTGAAAATGGACACGAATTAAATTTAGCGGGAATTAATTGGCCTAATGAAACAGGTTTAGCAGGACATTCAGATGGCGATGTTGTGGCACATGCTTGCGCTGATGCACTTTTGTCTGCAGCTGGTTTAGGAGATTTAGGTTCAAACTTTGGCACAGATAAACCTGAATGGAAAGGTGCCAGTGGCACAAAATTATTAGCAGCAGCTGCAAAAATTGTTAAAGATGCTGGTTGGAAAATAGATAATGTTGCTGTGCAACTTATTGGCAATAAACCTAAAATTGGTGCGAGAAGATCAGAAGCTGAAAAAGCATTAAGTGATGCAGTTGGATCTCCTGTTTCATTAGGAGCAACCACAACTGATGGTTTAGGACTAACTGGTCGAGGCGAAGGCCTGGCAGCGATTGCTCACGCTCTAATTAATCGTTAACTATTTACACAATTCTTAAACAAAAAACCAATCGAATAGAATAAAACAACTTATGCGCCTCTATGACACTTCGACTAGATCAATTAGAGATTTCACTCCGATTAAAAAGGGTGAAGTTGGCATGTATTTATGTGGTGCCACAGTGCAGGGATCTCCACACATCGGTCACATCAGATCAAGCATGGTCTTTGATGTTTTACGCAGATACTTTGAATTCAATAAATATAAAGTAATTTTAGTTCGAAATGTTACTGATATCGATGACAAAATAATTCATAATGCAGGCCACGATGATGTTACTTGGTGGGAATTAGCCGCACGGTATGAAAAAGAATTCACTTGGGCTCATGAACAATTAGGAAATTTAACACCCACAATTGAACCAAGAGCAACAGGCCACATCACCCAGATGATTGAAATTATTCAAACGTTGATTGAAAAAAATCATGCCTATGTTGCAGAAGGTTCTGTTTGGTTCTCAGTTAGATCATTTAAAGAATATGGATCACTGTCAGGACAAAAAATTGATGAAATGTTAGCTGCACAAGATCCTGATAAAGGTAAAAAAGATCCACACGACTTTGCATTGTGGAAAGCAGCTAAAAAAGATGAACCACATTGGAACACTCCTTGGGGTCCAGGTAGACCTGGTTGGCATATTGAATGTTCAGCAATGGCGCAGGCTTATTTAGGAAATCAATTTGATATTCACGGTGGAGGATTAGATTTAGCTTTTCCTCATCACGAAAATGAAGTTGCACAATCAAAAGCTGCTGGACAACAATTTGCAAACTTTTGGTTACATAATTACTGGGTAACACAAAGTGGCGAAAAAATGAGTAAGTCACTTGGTAACACTATGAAGGTAAGTGAAATACTCTCCAGATTTAGAGCAATCGATGTTCGCTTCTATTTGTTATCTGCTCATTATCGAAGCAATCTAGAATTTTCTGACCAAGCATTAAGTGATGCCTCAACTGCATTTTCAAGAATTGAACAATTTGTTATCAGAGCAAGTGAAAAAGTTGGAGAAGTAAGTCTTGCTCAAGTATTACCAAAAGTATTCCAAGAAGCAATGGATGAAGATATCGCTACTCCAAGTGCTTTTGCCGTAATTCATGAATTTGTCACAAATGGAAATACAGCACTTGCAAATAATGACAAAGATTTAAAAGATATTTATGTTCAAGTTAGAACCATGCTAGATATTTTGGGACTTGATCCGTTGAACAAACAATGGCAGAAAGAAACTAGCCAAGATTCAACAAAAGCTCTAGATTCCTTGATTCAATCGATGCTTAAGCAAAGAAATGATGCTCGGGCTTCAAAGAATTTTGAAGTGGCCGATAGTGTTCGAGATGCACTAAATAGTGCAGGGATTTTGATTGAAGATACTCCTCAAGGTTCACGCTGGTCTATTAATAAAGAAACGAAGTAATTAAATGGCTTTCAAAAATGCTCGTAAACCAGGTGGCAAAAAAACTGTTGGTTCAGGCGGAAAAAACCGAAAAGCCTTAAAAGGCAAAGGACCAACTCCTAAAGCAAAAGATCGTCCAGCACACGTTAAATACCGCGATAAAAAAGAAAGAAATCCTAAAAATACTCGTACCGCACAATTCACCAAAGAACCAAGAAGATCATTTAGTAATAACGAGAAAAGATCTGCATCCGACTTTATTTTAGGTAGAAATCCAGTATTAGAAGCACTGAAAGAAAACGTTGATGCCGCAGTCTTAAGAATTGCCAACGGTGTTGACGTTGATGACAGATTAAGACAAATTTTGACTCTTGCTAGTGATAAAAATTTGCCCGTTATGGAAGTTGAAAGAAGAGAATTAGATCGCTTAACTAATAACACTAATCATCAAGGTGTAGCATTAGCGGTTTCTCCATATAAATATCCTGATTTGAAAGAGATTTTGGCTCACACAAAAACCACTCCTTTATTAGTAATTCTTGATGGAGTAACTGATCCTCGAAATCTAGGTGCAGTAATTAGATCTGCAGCAGGCTTTTATGCCAACGCAGTAGTAGTTGCAGAAAGAAGAAGTGCTGGAGTAACCGGTGCTGTTTGGAAAACAGCAGCAGGAGCACTTTCTCATGTGCCAGTTTGCCAAGTTGTAAATATCACCAGAACAATTACCGAGTTACAAGAAAAAGGATTCTTTGCTATTGCCTTAGATGGCGATGGAGATATGAATCTTGATCAAGTAGATCCTGATTTAGCTAACCGACCATTGATTTTGGTAATTGGTGCTGAAGGTCGTGGGGTTTCTAGATTGGTGGCCCAAACATGTGACCTAAGAGTACAAATTCCTATGAGTAAGAAAATTGAATCGTTGAATGCTGCGGTAGCAACAGGTGTGGCCCTCTATTCAATTACACGGTCGCGTAAACTCGATTAGTCAAAAGATTTAAATAAATACCTGCCGACGTGGCGCAACTGGTAGCGCACCCGACTTGTAATCGGGCGGTTAGGGGTTCAAGTCCCCTCGTCGGCTCCATAAAGAATTAAAACTAATTCCTTGCACTAAAGCCACTCCACATAAAATTAAAACTGCACCAATTGGTTGATACCAATGCAATCCCTCTTTTAAGATAACCACTCCAGCAATTGTTGAAATTATGGGAGTTGCATAAGTAATTGTGGCAGCAGCCAAGCTGCTTACATCTCTAATTATTTTGTAAACAAGTGGAAAAGCTAAACCGGTTGAAAATATTCCTAAGAAAAGAATTGCCCATACGGTTGATATACCCATTTGGGAAGGAGTAGAGGTAAAGACTAAACACAGAACCAGTAATTGAATT
>JBJOOK010000051.1:0-4908 GCA_046051325.1 Actinomycetota bacterium
AGTCTGAGTCCAACCTAATTTTGTAACAGTTTTTTCTTCTTCTCCTCCAGGCAAAGTTGAAGCTCTTGAAGCAAAAGCATCTCCCAGTGGATCAACTTTTGATTCAGCAAATAACAGCGCACTCAAGGTAGCAACTAACAGAATTGTTCCCTGCAGAATCCAACCTGGTCCATCTAGTGCGACTGTGCCATTTGCCACAAGTGCGCGACCATTTGGTCCAGACTGTAGAGCAACTGCAAAGAATGCAAATAAAAGTGAAGTGAAAACAATAATTAAGTGAGCAAATCTTCTCTTCTCAATTGAGACAAATGCTTCAACTAATACACCTAGGCAAGCAGCAAAAAACATAATCAAAATCGGTGATAATAAAGCGTATTCAAAGTTAGGTGTTGGAATCGAGTTTAAAACCGTTTGAATCATTTGTTCACCACTTTTTCGATTATTGGTTGAGGATCTGTTACGCCTACATATGTCATCGTGTTTGCAATTGATGTTTCAGCGATTTTGATAATTGGAGCTGGATAAAAACCAAACAAAACAGTTAAAACAACAATTGGTGACAAAATTAGAATTTGCTTCTTATTCAGATCAATAATGTTTTTCGAATCTTTATTTTCATTTCCGGTAAATACTCTTTGGTATAACCACAGCATGTAAACAGCTGCCAAAACTATTGCAAGAGTGGCAATTATCGCTGGAATTTTGTAGACCTGGAAAGTCCCAGTTAGCACCATAAATTCTGCAACAAAACCTGCCATTCCTGGTAAGGCAATTGAGGCTAAACCTGCTATTAGAAATAGTCCAGTCATAACTGGCGCAGCTTTTGTTAAGCCACCAAAATTTTGAATTAATGAATTATCTTTTTGTCTAATTAAGTAACCTGCAGTTAAAAACAGACCAGCTGTTGAAAGACCGTGTGCAACCATATAGATAGTTGAACCAATCATTCCAATGCTTGTGAAAGAGAAAATTCCCATCACAATAAATCCGAAATGAGAAATTGAAATATAAGCAAAAGTTCTCTTCATATCTTTTTGTGCAATCGCGATAAGTGCACCATAGATAACACCGAATACAGCAAAGCCAATAATGGCTGGTGCAAATTCTTTTGAAGCATTTGGAAAAATTGGTAACAAAATAGCTAACATTCCATAGGTTCCAACTTTGTCTAGAATTCCAATCAACATCGTGGAAGTTCCTGGAGTTGCTTGTTCAGCAGTATCGGGTAGCCAAGTATGTCCTGGAACCATTGGAGCCTTTAGTGCAAAAGCAAAGAAGAAACCTAGGAACAACCAACGCTCAGTCCAGATATCCAAATCAAGTTCATTGCTTAATGCAGAAATTGAAAATGTGCCTCGACCAAGTTGAGTTGCTGCGGCAAAGTACAACCAAATTAAAGCGGCTAACATAACTAAACCGCCTGCTAATCCAAACAAAATAAATTTAAGTGCAGCTGCGTTCTTTCGGGGGCCACCAAATCTTCCCACTAAGAAAAATATCGGAATAAGCATTGCCTCGAAAACTACATAGAACAAGAACAGATCTCTAGCTAGAAATACTGCTAGGGCACTTGCTTCAATCAATAGAATCCACATTAAGAATTCTCTATTTTTCTTCTGTCCTTCATGCTCTGTCGCAAGAATCACAATCGGAGTTAAAACTGCCGTCAAAGCAATTAAGACTAAGGAAATTCCAGTTAGTCCTAAGTGAAAGGAGATTCCAAATACTGGAATCCAGTCAAACGAAATATCAAACTGAGTAGCCGCATTTGAAGAAGTATCAAATTGTAAAGCCACAACAATTACAAACAAAAGAGTGATCAATGATGAATATAGTGCTATTTGTTGATCTTTAAAAATTACATATTTTTTAGGGATAAATAACAGAACCGAAGCAATAAGAGGAATAAGTAGAATTATGAGTAACCAAGGAAAATTCATTTATAGTCTCACAATCAATAACACAATAACTAATATGGCTGTACCAAGAACTATTGACATGGCATAAGAGCGAACATATCCAGTTTCGCTTTTTCTTAATCTAGATGATATTCCACCAGTAAATAGTCCCAATCCATTTACAAATCCATCAACAACAGATTTATCAAAAATATTAAGTGCTCTTGTTAAAGCTTGACCTGGTTTCATTAATAAGGCTTCATTCATTACATCGCCATATAAATCTTTTCTCGCAGCTGTTACAGCAAATGAAACTTTTTTAGGTGCAACTTTGGCAATTTTTCGATATTGCCAAATTGCAGCTAATACCCCAATTGCTACAACGCTTAAAGTAATTATGGTTATCGTTTGAATTGAAAATGGAGGTTCTGGTTCCACAAATCCAGTTACTGGTTCCAACCAATGTTCAAACATATGGTTGTTTGTCAGAATAATTCCCATCGATGCAGCACCAATTGATAACACAATCATTGGCAAAGTCATTGATAGTGGTGATTCATGTGGATGAACATCGTCTTCCCAACGTGGCTTGGAGAAAAATGTCATCACCACCATGCGAGTCATATAAAAAGCTGTTAATCCTGCACCGAATAAAACAGCAGCACCAGCCCACCAAGAATGACTTAACGCAGCTTCAATGATGTGATCTTTGGAATAGAAACCTGCAAATGGAGGAATTCCTATAATTGCTAAATAGCCAATAAAGAATGTAATTGTTGTAAAAATCATTACTTTCGATAATCCGCCGTAGCGGCGCATATCTACATTGTCATTAGTCGCATGCATTACTGAACCTGCGCCAAGAAACATAACTGCTTTAAAGAAACCGTGAGTTATCAAATGTAAAATTGCAAATACATATCCAATTGGTCCTAAACCGGCAGCCAAAACCATGTATCCAATTTGACTCATGGTGGAACCAGCTAATGATTTCTTAATATCATCTTTAGCTGCACCAATAATTGCACCCATTAATAAGGAAATTGCACCTATGACAATAACTGCGGTTTGAGCAATTTCACTGGCATTAAATATTGAGGCACTTCGAACAATTAAATAAACTCCAGCAGTAACCATTGTTGCAGCATGAATTAAAGCCGAAACTGGAGTTGGACCTTCCATAGCATCCAATAACCAAGACTGAAGTGGAAATTGTGCTGACTTACCACAAGCAGCAAGTAGTAGTAACAAACCAATTGTTAAAGAAACCCAAGCAGGTGCTCCTGCTACACCTTCATTTACATCACTAAATGAAACCGATCCAAACACAATAAACATAGTCATGATTGCAAGTGATAAACCAAAATCTCCAACACGGTTTGCTACAAATGCTTTTTTTGCCGCAACAGCAGCAGTTGGCTTATGTTGCCAAAACCCAATTAACAAATATGAAGCTAAACCAACACCTTCCCAACCAACATAAAGAAGTAAGTAATTATCTGCCAAAACCAGCAACAACATTGCGGCAACAAACAAATTCAAGTAAGCAAAGAATCTTCTTTGGTTTTCATCATGGGACATATAACCCAATGAATAAATGTGAATTAAAGTTCCCACAAAAGTAATTAATAAAACAAATGAAATTGATAGTTGATCTAGTTGCAATGCAAAATCGACTTTAAATCCAGCTGCAGGCACTGCTAGCCATTCATAAACAGTAGTAATTACTGCTCTTTCTTCTTCAGGTCTAGCCAGCATTTGTAGGAATTGCCAAAATCCAATTAGAAATGAAGAGGCTGAAGCGCCAATTGCAATCCAGGGTCCAAATTTATTAGTTCTGTTTCCCAAAGAAAGTAGCAATGCAGCACTTAATGCTGGCAAAGCAATAACAGCGGCAATCACTTTTTCTCTTTTCCTATTACCAACGAAGCAAGCTTGCTTCGTCAACCGAAGCTGAATTTCTAGTTCTAAAGATTGTCAAAATAATTGCTAAACCAATAACTACTTCGGCTGCTGCTACAACCATCACAAAGAATGCTGCAGTTTGGCCATCAAGATTTCCCCATACTCGAGCCCCTGTGACAAATGCAAGATTTGCAGCATTAAGCATTAACTCAACAGACATAAATGCCACAATGGCATTTCTTCTTAATAGAACTCCTAGTGCACCAATTGAAAAAATAATTCCTGATAAAACTAAATATGCATCTGGATTCACTTGTCACCTTCTTCTTCACTTGAGACAAGTCCTAGTCCTTCAGAAATAATCTGAACTTCATTTAAGTCGCTTTGATTAATGTTCTTAACTGCTCCACGAGCAACAATTGGTCCCGGTAATGAAATTTCTGAAACAGAACCATCGGGTAAAAGCGCTGGTGTATCAACTGAATTGTGTCGAGCATAAACACCTGGAGCAGGAAGTGGACCTTTATAGTTTCCGCTTGCAAATAATTCTTTAGCCAAGATTGCTTGTGTTTTTCGTGGTGAGGTTCTTTCCTTGTGTGCAAGTACCATCGCGCCTACTGCTGCTGTAATAAGTAGTGCAGAAGTTAATTCGAAAATCAAAACATATTTACCAAACAATAAGGCAGCAATTCCTTGTACGTTTCCACCATAAGTGGAATCAGCATTCACTAGCTCTGCTGCTTGAATTGAGAAAGAATTTCCAAGTAACAAAACCAGTGCAATAACCAAGATCACCCCAGCCAAAATTCCAACTCTTCTTTGACCTTTAATGGTTTCCACTAATGAATCTGAAGCATCTACTCCAACAATCATCAAAACGAATAGAAAGAGCATCATCACTGCTCCGGTGTAAACAACAACTTGAGCTACTCCTAAAAATGGTGCAGATTGCAAGACATACAAAACAGCTATATTAATCATGGTCAAAGCAACCCATAAAGCACTATGTACTGCTTTATGTGAAATCAACATTCCAATCGCACCCAAAACTGCTAAGCCTCCACATAACCAAAAAACAAATGGTTCAAATGAAATAGCAGATTCA
>JBJOOK010000052.1:0-4884 GCA_046051325.1 Actinomycetota bacterium
AACGTTGGTTGGAATATATGCAGAAACGTCATTAGCTTTTGTTTCAATAATTGGTAAACCAGTTAAGGAACCGCCACCTAATTCGTTTGATAATTTGGCACAACGCTCTAATAAACGAGAGTGCAAATAGAACACGTCACCTGGATAAGCTTCGCGACCTGGTGGACGACGTAGCAACAGGGAAACTGCACGATAAGCCTCTGCTTGTTTTGTTAAATCGTCAAACACAATTAACGCAGGCTTTCCTTCATACATCCAGTGCTGTCCAATTGCAGAACCAGCATAAGGAGCAATGAATTTAAATCCTGCAGGATCAGATGCAGTTGCCGCAACAATGGTGGTGTATTCAAGTGCGCCATATTTTTCTAATGTTGCTCTAACGGATGCAATAGTTGAACCTTTTTGACCAATCGCTACATAAATACAGCGAACTTGTTTCTTAGGATCTCCTGATAACCAGTTTTGTTTTTGGTTAATGATTGCATCAATTGCAAGTGCAGTTTTACCAGTTCCGCGATCACCAATGATTAATTGGCGTTGTCCACGGCCTACTGCTGTCATTGCATCTACTGCTTTGATACCAAATTCAAGTGGTTCTTTAACAGGTTGGCGTTCTACAACTGTTGGTGCTTGTAATTCAAGAGCACGTTGTGCACTTGCTTTGATTGCACCTAAACCATCAATTGGATTTCCTAGTGGATCAACAGTTCTTCCTAAGAACGCATCTCCAACTGGAACTTCTAATACACGACCGGTACGTCTAACTTCTTGTCCTTCTTGGATACCTGAAGGATCTCCTAAAAGAACAGCACCGATTTCTGAAACATCTAAGTTAAGAGCTACACCGAATAGTCCACCTTCAAATTCAAGTAATTCACTTGTCATTGCGGATGGCAAACCTTCAACGCGGGCAATACCGTCACCGGTTTCGGCTACACGTCCTACTTCATCCTTGGAAGTTTTCGGATTGAAATTGGCAACGTTGCGCTCGATTGCACTCCGGATATCTTCAGGTTTGATCTGGAGTTCGGTCATCTTTGATACTGCCTTTCTACTTTTTCTTTATTCTGCTCTTGCAAACTTTGCAAAAACAGGAAGTTTTTGGTTTTAGCCAGCGAGCTGGCGTCTTACTTGTGCTAAACGGTTTGCCACTGTGCCATCGATTACTTCATCGCCAACACGAACAGCTACTCCGCCAATTACTTTTTTGTCAATCACAACTTGTACTTGCACTTCCTGCTTATAAATTGCAGTCAATGCTGTTGTGAGCATTTGTTCTTGGTCTGTTGTTAACGCAATTGCACTTGTTACTTCTGCTAAGACTCGACCTCGTCTTGCTGCAGCTAGTTTTTGCAAGTCACCCAAAGTAGAAGTAATTGATCTTCCATGGCGATGACTTATGGCGTGATTAACCAACAAGATTGAGGTGGCACTAAAAGTTTTGCCCACTAAATCATTAATCACATTACTTCTGGCAGAAGTTGTCATATTTGGATCGGCAAGTAATAGTTCAAGTTCCCCACTTGCAGCTATTGCTCGCTCAAATGCAAATACTTCATCTTCCACTCGATCTAGTTCATTTTTAACTTCACTGGCTGCAAATAATGCTCTGGCACCACTTGCTTCCAAGCCTTGAACTAAATCTTGAGTTTGACTCCAACGCATTTTCACAGCTTCAGAAATTAATGAAACTGCGTCATTAGTGCCAATTTTGGCCAAAACATCTTTTGCAACCCCAGCTCTTGCCTCAGGAGAAATTCCTGAATCAGTCAGTGTGGTTAAAAGAGTTTTGCTTCCAGTTATGGCATCGGCCAACAAAAGAATACTTTCGCCATTTTCAAATGAATGCAGATTCTTATTGGAATCGACAAGTTTGATTAATGACTGATAAGCGTTCTTGCTGGCACCTAACATTTAGCGTTTACCTCCAGCAGATTCAAGATCTTTAATAAATTGATCAATTACTGCCTTGGCTCGTGCATCATCTTGCAATGAGGCACCAACGATTTTGCTTGCTAAATCGATAGCTAATTTTGAAACATCAAGGCGTAATTCATTAACTGCTTTTGATTTTTCAGCTTCGATTTGAGCGTTTGCTTGTTGAGTAACAGTTTGTGCAACAGTTTGAGCTTCATTTCTGGCTTCACTAATTAGATTAGTTCTCTCAGATTCAGCAGCAGTACGTATTTTTGCTGCTTCGCTTCTGGCATCAGATAACTGTTGGCGATATTGAGCCAAAGTAATTGATGCTTCTTGTTGCAACTTTTCAGCTTTAGCAATTCCACCTTCAATTGATTCAGTACGAGCTTCCAAAGTCTTTCTAATGTTTGGCAAAGCAAACTTAGAAAGAGCAAAGAAGATCACAAAGAAAGCAATAGTTCCTATGATTAATTCATAAGTTGGTGGCAACAAAACATTGCTATTGCCTCCTGCACCCTCAGCTGCGAGGATCCAGTTCATATTCACACTCCAGTTTTTGGTTGTTAGTTATGCGCCGAAAACGAATGGTGCAACGAAACCAATCAAAGCTAAAGCTTCTGCAAGTGCGAAACCCAAAATCATATTTTGGCGAATAACACCGTAAGCCTCAGGTTGACGAGCAATTGCTTGCACACCGTTACCGAAGATGATGCCGATTCCGACACCTGGACCAATTGCGGCAAGACCGTAACCGATCGAACCAAGTGAACCAGTGATTTCCGCGAGGATCATCATGTTTCCCTTTTCCTTTTCTTTCTTTATCCCACAACTATTTGTTGCAGGAATTCTTTTTTCTTTAGTGCTCCGCGTGCAACGAGCTGGATATAAATACAGCTGTTAGCAACGTGAAGATAAAGGCTTGTAGTGCTTGGATAAACATTTCAAATCCTGTTAAGACGATAGTCACAATGAAGGAAACCACAGATCCTAAGTAGCCAATCACTGAGACAAAACCAACAAAATTTGTCAGATTTAACAAATACCAGGCAGAAACGGTAAACACAGTAATAAGTAAGTGTCCAGCAAACATATTGGCAAACAAACGAATCGCCAAAGTAACAGGTCTGATAATCAAAGTTGAGAGCAATTCAATGGGAGTAAGCAGTGGATAAATTCCAATTGGCATACCTGGTGGAAACGCAATATTTTTGAAATAACCAACTACTCCTTGGTTTTTCATACCTAGGTACATATAAACAACCCAAACAATAAGAGCTAAAACTACTGGGAATGCAAAACGAGATGAAACTGGAAATTGTGCACCAGGAATAATTGCCATCACGTTCATAGACCACACAAAGAAAAAGAGAGACGTTAATAAAGGAACAAAACGATCACCGTCTTTGCCCATAATTTCTCGAGCAATGTTATCTCTGACAAATAAGTAACCAACTTCAACAACGTTTTGTAAACCAGTTGGAACAAGCTTTGGTTTAGCAAAAGCTGCGATAAATACAACAGAAACAATTACTGTGCAAAGCATTGCCAAAATAACTGGCTTAGTGACTTCAATGGATGTAAAGCCAAAAAGATTAAAAGAAGCTAAAGGTTTCCATTCAAATATTCCCGCACCTGGTGCTGGGAAAGGACACTCGAGATCGCCAAACTTACAAGTTACTTCACTTAAAGAAATAAAGTTAGCCACGACCAACACCTTTGTTTGGCTTCACTTTATTTACTTACCTTTCTTCTTACTTGTTACTTAATTGTTTGAAAGTCATATACAGCGCTAAAGAAATTCCTAGAATTACTCCAGCAGCGACAAACATTTCAACTTTATTTAGCCAACTTCCGATTAACCAACCAAGTCCTCCGTAAATTAAAATTCCGGAGACTAGACGTCCAAAGATTGCCCATGGATCATCTGATGTTGATTTTCGGGTTCGAAAGTTTTGCTGTTCGTTCACCAATAAAAGGCTAGTCGTCTTTTGACAACTTCAAAGCCTGGGGGGATACAGGTTCGATGACCACATTTTTGTGTTTTGCCATCACCCAAACCGAACCAGCAGTCCAGGAAAGTGTGGAGGCAAGAATTGCGATGCCAAAGCTTCGTCCATCAAGCCAAGCAGCGTCTCTGAGTAACTTTATTAACACAAGTAACACAATTAATTGCGTTAAGTAAACGATCATGGCCACACCTAAACCAATTTCAGGCTTAGTTAACAGCACTCGCCCAATTATGTATTGACCGAACACGAAAAACATCAAAGTTAAAACCATTCCACCTAATGCGGAATAACCTGCTTGTGCATCTGTGAAAAATGCAGAACCCAGGGAAAAAAGAATGCCTACCACTGTGGTGGGAATCAAACCCGAAACAATGATTTTATTTTCGATAGTCATTTAAGCCACTACTACTTTCTTAGGATCTCTTCTTCTTCCAAAATAAACCAAAGAGGCTAGACCTGCAATAAGGGCTGACAAGGAATAAAGGAAAGGAATAAATGCAGTGCTAACGGTGGCAAAAGCTAACAAAGCAGTTCCTGCATGCATCAACATCACTGCTCTTCTATGAGAGTGACCTCTTTCTAATAAACGATGATGCAAATGTTCTTTATCGGGAGTAAAGATATTTGCGCCCCTTCTAGTTCTTCTCATTACCGCTAAAGCTAAATCAAATAATGGAACAGCAATTACTGCCAAAGGCAAAAGAATAAGTAAAAAGCTCGGTAATACTGAAGTTAATTCCAAAGCACCAGGATCTGTTTGACCAGTTAAGGTGATGGCACAAGCTGCCAACATTAAGCCGATAAGCATGGATCCGGTATCTCCCATAAATACTCGGGCCGGAAACATGTTGTGTGGTAAAAATCCTAAAGTCATTCCCACTAGTAATGCTGAAATTAATGTGGGCAAGGTTGCTCTAGAAAAACCAAATTCAACACTTAATAAATAGCTATAAGC
>JBJOOK010000053.1:0-4732 GCA_046051325.1 Actinomycetota bacterium
AATAATTGTGGCCAGCAAAGATATTGCTGCTGGAACAATTCTAGAAAAAAGTGATTTAAAAGAAGCAAGAATTCCCATCTCAGCAATTGCACCTAATCCATTGACTCAACAAGAATTAATTGGGCGAATGCTTGCAAGCAATATTGCTCAGAATGAACAGTTATCTAACACAAGAGTTTTAGCAACAGCTGAAAAGATAACTGATCAAAGAGTTGTGGGAGTAAGAATCATTGACAGTGAAGTGGCCTCAATTCTTAAACCTGGATCTTTAATTGATGTAGTAAGAATCAGTAATTCCAATGGAGTTTTTGGTGGAGTCATTGCTCAAGATGTTTCAGTGGTGGCAATTGCAAGTAAAAAATCTTCTTTTGGTGCAAGTGCTGGATCTGTTGTGATGGTTTCAACCAATAACGACAATGCGGTGAATCTGGCAATAAATTCAGGCGAAAAACTTACTGTTTTATTGCACTAAAGATATAAACATTTGTTTGATGAATTAGGCTGGAATTTGTTAGTTAAGACTTAGCCCTCGTAGCTCAACGGATAGAGCGACTGCGTCCTAAGCAATAGGTTGGGGGTTCAATTCCCTCCGAGGGCACAAAATATTTTTTAAATCTCGTTGTTTTCTCTAAATCAGGTCTAAGATAAATTCATGTTTGATTTAGGAATGGTTGATGCGTGGCAACAATTAGTTGTCATTTTTAATACAGTGCTTGCCGCAATTTTAGGTTCTGTAATTGGTTTTGAAAGAGATCGTGCTGGTAAATCTGCCGGCCCAAGAACAATGGCATTAGTTGCTTCCGCTGCTGCTTTAGTTGTCACAATTGGAGCACTAGTTGATATTAATTCCCAATTCGGAGATCCAACTAGAGCGATGCACGCAATCATGACTGGTATTGGTTTTCTTGGCGCAGGATTAATTTTTTCTCGAAAAAAATCTGGTGTAAGTGGTGTTACAACTGCTGCAACAGTTTTTGCAACTGCTGCTATGGGTTGTGCTATCGGTTTAGGATTTCAATTAGCAGCTGCTGCGATGACTTTGGTTGTAGTAGCTATTCTTCGTTCTACTCATGTGTTAGAAAGAACTTTGCACTCATCTGAAGACGATGATTAATTAAGAGTAATTAACTCTTCCGTAAGAAACTCTTTTGGCATAAATATTTGTTTTAGCTAATCTCAAACCTGGTCGTCTAGCATGCCAAATCTTTCCATTGCCTGCATAAATTGCTACGTGATAAACAGTTCCTTTTTTGTTATGAAAGAAAACTAAATCTCCAGGTAATACTTCTTCTTTGGTAATCTTTGGAGTTTCTCTTCTCATATCTCGAGAAGTTCTACCAAAAGTAATGCCAACTGGTTTCATGGCATAAAGCACAAACCCTGAACAATCAAATCCTTTAGTTGTTACTCCACCTCGTCTATAACGAGTTCCTTTAACACTTGCTGCTCTTGCAAAAACTTTAGAAACTTTGGCAGCTCTTTCAGTAGCTGCAGTTAAATCTTCACCAACTACAACATCTTCTGGTTTTACTTCATCGGTTGAGTTATCTTCAACAACTCCTTCTTCTGTTGCCGGAGTATTACTCTCTTCTCTATTTAATGCTTCAAATAATGCATTCCAACCTGCAGGTCCAAGAGTCATCCCATCATCGGTGTCACCTTGAACTTCATAAAATTCTGCGATTGCTGCTGTTGTTGCTGGACCGTATTTTCCATTTGCAACAGGAATTGGATAACCAAGTGTGATTAAAGCTTGTTGTACTTTTTTAACTGCACTATTTTCAACACCACGAGTTAATTTTGAGATTCCTGGATAATCAGGAATTGAATCAGCAAATGATGGTGTGGCATAGCCAGTAGCAATCAATAATGTTGCCAAAGTGCTGATTAATAGTTTTCTCATCACCGTTCCAAAATAACACGATGAATAGATTTATTCGCTATATATATAGACATCACTGTGAATGAAGTGACGAGAGTCTCATTGATTTACTCGTTGAATTTGTGCTGAAACAGCGCAACTCCTAATCTAGAGCCATGCCTAGTGTGATGTGGTTTCGTCGAGATTTGCGAGTACTAGATCACCCTGCATTAAATGCTGCAATTGAAGCAGCTTTTCAAGATGGTGATGGACAAGTCGTTGCACTATTTAATATCGATGCAAAAGTATTTGATGCAGCTGGAACTCCATTACAGGCTTACCAAAATGCATCACTTAAATCCTTAAATGAATCTTTGAACGGCAATTTATTAATTCGCTACGGAAATCCAAAAGAAGTTCTCCTAGAAGTTGTTAAAGCAAGCAATGCAAAATCAGTTCATATTTCAGAAGATTTTGAACCATATGGTCGATTAAGAGATGTGGAAGTTGAAAAAGAATTAGCAAAAATTAATGTCCCCCTTGTTAGAACTGGTTCTCCTTATGCCGTTGCTCCTTTTCGAGTTACTAAAGATGATGGAACTCCTTACCGGGTTTTCACTCCCTTTTATAGAACTTGGTTAAAGCATGGTTGGAGAAAACCAGCAGAAAAATTTAAGAAGACTCCCCCTTGGTTTATGCCTTTACCTAGTGAAGATTTACCAAAGGTAAATAGTGAAATTGAAATCCCTAAAGCTGGTGAGAAAAATGCTTTAGATCTATTAGATAAATTCCTTAAAACTGCAATTAACGGTTATGGCGAGAATAGAAATAGACCTGATTTAAATGGCACCTCTAAATTAAGTATTCCTTTACGCTTTGGTGAAATTCATCCCCGCACAATTTTGATTGAATTAAACGACACCAAAGATCACGACACCTTCAGAAAAGAAATCTGTTGGCGTGAATTTTATGCTGAAGTCTTAGCAACTGCCCCTGATAGTGAAACCAAATCACTTGACCAAAAATGGGAATTAATGGGTTGGGATCAAGAAAAAGACTTTGCCGAAAGACTAAAAAAATGGCAAGAAGGAAAAACTGGTTTTCCTATTGTTGATGCTGGAATGCGTCAGCTAAAACAAACAGGTTGGATGCATAACAGAGTACGAATGATTGTGGCTTCTTTCTTGGTTAAAGATTTACACATCCATTGGAGACATGGAGCAGATTGGTTCATGAAGCATTTACTTGATGGCGATATTGCAAGCAACTCTCATGGTTGGCAATGGACTGCAGGTTGTGGCACAGATGCTTCTCCTTATTACCGAATATTCAATCCGATGATGCAAGCAGAAAAATTTGATCCAAACGCCGAATACGTTCATAAATTTATTCCAGAACTTAAACATTTAGCAGGTATTAATGCTCATACCCCTTGGGATCAACCTGACGGTTATATCAATGACTATCCACAAAGAATGGTTGATCACAGTGAAGAACGTGAAGAAACTTTAAGAAGGTATAAAGCAAGTAAGGGTGAAAAAGTTATTAAGGAGAAATTCTCTCAATAGCCCAGGTGTTACCTTTTTTAGTAAATCTAATTCGATCGTGCAATCTAGAAGGTCTTCCTTGCCAGAATTCAATACTTTCTGGTTTTACTAAATAACCACCCCAATAATCTGGCATGGGAACATTTTCTGGATATTTATCCATAAATTCTTTAACTTTTGTTTCTAATTCTTCTCGGCTTTTAATTACTTGTGATTGTTCACTAACCCAAGCACTAATTCTTGAACCATATGGTCTGGTTTGAAAATAAGTGTTTGATTCTTCTCTACTGATTTCTTCAGCTTTTCCTTTAACTATTACTTGACGATGTTGGCTTAGCCAAGAAAACAACAGCGTGCAATGAGGGTTTTGTTTTAAATCAGATGCTTTATCGGAATTCTTATTAGTGAAAAAGATGAAACCATTGTCATCAGCTGACTTTAATAAAACATTGCGAGCACCAGGTTGGCCATCTTTATTAACGGTTGCTAGCACCATGGCATTTGGTTCAGGAACTTCGTTTTTAATTGCTTCTTGTAACCAGTTGTTGAACTGTTCAAATGGGTTGTGGGTTATGTCAGCCTCGTTTAGTTCTCCTTGTTCATAGGAGACTCTTAAAGATTCAAACCATTGTGTGGAATCAGACATATCCCGATTCCACCACGTTGAATGCTTTAGGCAAAGATAGAGATAGTGCAACTCCTCAAAGAGAAGGTGTGAAATGCCAGATTTCGTTCCCGGTCTAGAAGGAATTGTTGCGTTTGAAACAACTATTGCTGAACCAGATCGTGAAGGTGGCGCACTTAGATATCGCGGTGTAGATATTGAAGATTTAGTTGGTCGAGTTTCATTTGGTCCCGTTTGGGGATTATTAGTAGATGACAATTTTTCTCCAGGATTACCAATTCCTGATGTGCACCAAATTCCTTTTAGAACTGGTGATACTCGAGTAGATGTGCAAAGTGCTGTGGCACAACTTGCTGCTCGTTGGAAATTAAAACCAATGTTAGATATTGATCATGTTCAAATTAGAGAAGATTTAGCAAGAACAACAGCTGCAACTTTAATGTATGTTGCACAATCTGCTCGTGGTGAACAAACTCCTGTTAGTGAAGAACACATCACAAATTCAAAAACCGCCGTTGAAAGATTTATGAAGAGATGGCGCGGAGAACCAGATCCAAAACACATCAAGGCCGTTGATGCTTATTTTGTTTCAGCAGCAGAACATGGCATGAATGCTTCAACTTTCACAGCACGCGTTATTGCTTCAACGGGAGCAGATGTAGCTGCAGCAATTTCAGGTGCAATTGGTGCCATGAGTGG
>JBJOOK010000054.1:0-5029 GCA_046051325.1 Actinomycetota bacterium
TGTGACAATTTTCCAGCGTCTTGCCAAGTTTGTTTCCAGGCTTTGTTGGATTGTTTAGCTGGAACTCTGAAAAGTCCAGAAATTCTTTGCTTAGCAGCAGAATTGGTAATGATGCTTGGTACTGCACAGGAAATAACTAAACTTCCTTTTTTGATCAAATCATTAACTTGGCGAGATAAACCCACGCGTCCAACAGTTAAGACTACGTCTGGTTTTAAGTTAATTGCGTTTAAAGAAAGTAATGCCGGTGCGTTAGAAACCATTCCTGATCCAACACATTGATGTGGTGGTTCAACTATCACTGGCCAATCGAGTGCATTTCCTAGTTCTTGTGCGTAGTTTAAATACTCCACATTTGTTCCACCAGCAACAATTAATCCTTTACGAGATAGCAGCTCTGTTGAGATATTTTCTGGAGTAATAACAGTCTCATTTTGTGGAATTTTCTTATGCTCAAAAACAAAATCAACACTAGGAACTAATGGTTCTGCTAAGGCAATATTTAAATGAACTGGTCCTCTATTTCTTGTGGCTGCAGTAAAAACTGAATTAATTCGATCTCTGATTGCTTCCCGTGCAGAGGCAGTTTCAATAGTCAAAGATTCAGAAGCTATTTCAATACTTCTGGACACATAATTACCAAAAATTTCTCTTTGCGCAATTACTTGATTTGCTCCAGTTCCTTGAAAAGCTGCAGGGCGATCTGCTGTTAAAACTATGAATGGAATTCCTGCATATTTTGCTTCTATTATTGCTGGGAAAATATTTGCAACAGCCGTACCTGAAGTTGTTAGCACCGCAGCAGGTTTACCAGTTTTGATTGCAGAACCTAATGCTAAAAACGCTGCTGATCTTTCATCGATTCTTACGTGTATGGAAATTAAACCTTGCTTTTCTGCTTCAATTAAAGCCAATGAAATGGGACCGTTTCTTGATCCGGGAGCTAGCGAAACAAATTCAACACCAGTATTAATTAATTGTTGAACGACTAATTGAGCAGTTTGCGCAGAGGCTGGTTGTGATGTTTTTTGTTCCGACATTAAAACCAATTCCTCTCTCTTCCGAAATCAAATGACATATTCAATCTTTGAATCAATTCTTCTTGATTTGGACTTTCTGTGACTTTAGATTCATCTACTTCAAGTCTTTTTATTTCAATAACGCCATTATGGGCTCTCAGAGTTTGAGTCACAACATCAGTAGAAAGAATTGAGCCTGTCCCAGCCCCGGCAACCAATTGAGAACTTTCTCCCAAAAGAGATTGAGCAAGCAAAGTTTCGTATAAGCCAATGCTTGTATCCATTGATCCAGATACCACTACATTTTTTCCACTTTTTATTACCTGTTCAGAAATGCTTTGAAATCTCTTTATCCCACCAACTGGAATAGGTTTTATTACTACAAAGTCTGCTACATCTGTGATTGTTTTTATATGTTCAGGATTAGTTGCATCATTTGCTAAACGTAGGTTCTCATCGATTGCAACAGGGATTTTGGTTAACGCTTTAAGTTCTTTAATCTCTTCAATACTTTTACAGGGTTGTTCGATGTATTCGATGTTGAATTCAGACAACTTGTTTGAATAATTAAGGGCATCACTAATTTTTAAACTTCCATTAAAATCAATTCTAAAAACAATTTCTGGATAAACTGAAATTACGGCTTCTAAAAATGCTATATCACTTTCAATATTGGATCCATTTAGTTTTACTTTTAAAGTCTTACATCCGGTGGCGGTAAGAATATCGATTGCTTTTTTAGGATCAGGACTAGTAGATATTGCGTTAACTTTGATTTGCTTTTCAATTGGTTCAGGCAGTTTCGACCAAGCCATTTCTAATGCAGCTTGTAACCACCTTGCACTGTGTTCAATTGTGTGATGAGGAAAAGGAGCAAACTCTGACCAGCCATAATCGCCTCTAATCAAAACGCCTTCGCGAAATTTCTCTTGGCGCATCGCATCGGTTAGTTCGACTCGAAAAGTTTTTAAATTGCTTAAAGCAGTTTCTTTACTTTGCATTGCAACAAACTTTCTTTTTAAGGACGCTTTGGAAATTTACCGAAATCAGGTTTTCTTTTTTCTTTATAAGCATTACGTCCTTCTTGAGCTTCTTCGCTCATGTAATAAAGCAAAGTTGCATCTCCTGCTAATTGTTGAATACCAGCTAATCCATCATCGGAGGCATTGAATGAAGCTTTGAGTAATCGAAGGGAAAGTGGGGAATGTTGCAACATTTCTTTTGCCCATTTAACAGTTTCTTTTTCTAAATCGGCTAAAGGAACAACGGAATTAACTAATCCCCATTCAAGTGCAGTTTTGGCGTCATATTGTCTTGCCATAAACCAAACTTCTTTTGCTCTCTTTAAACCAATTTGTCTTGACAACAAACTTGAGCCGTAACCACCATCAAATGATCCAACTCTTGGACCTGTTTGCCCAAATTTTGCATTCTCTGCTGCAATTGATAAATCACAAACAACATGTAATACATGTCCACCACCAATTGCAAAACCTGCAATCATTGCAATAACTGGTTTAGGTAATCTTCTAATTTGTACTTGTAAATCTAAAACATTTAGTCGACCAATTCCTTTTTGTGCAACTTCATCATCACCCATATAACCGTCATCGCCACGAATGCTTTGATCTCCACCTGAACAAAAAGCAAGGTCACCTTTACCGGTGAGAATTACTACGCCAACTTCATTGTCATCTCGTGCCATATCAAAAGCTTTAATAAGTTCAGTAACAGTTTGAGGTCTAAATGCATTTCTTTTTTCAGGACGATTAATTGTGATCTTTGCAATGCCTTCAGCTACATGATATTCAATATCACGCCATTGACCTTCAGGTTTCCAATTCAATGCAGAAACGATTGAGGATTGTGCTGGATCGTTATTCACTTAAAAACATTCACTCTCTACGCTGGTGTACTGATGACACCAATCTTTGCAAACCGAGTTTTACTGCCTGTGGGCCGGAAGGCTGCTGACGCAGTTTCAGGGGCAATTTCTAAAAGTCTTAATGAGAAATCAGTTAGTGCACTAGTACCTGCAACCAAAGGTGAAAGTTTAGGTAATAAATACGAAACGGCGCTAGATGTTTCAGTGCCTTGCCAAATTGAGTCTGGACTAATTGTTTGCACAAGCGGATCAACCGGAAATCCAAAAGCCGTGGAAATATCTGCAGAAGCATTATTAGCAGCAACAAATTTAGTCAATTCAAAGTTTGAAAATCCCGCATCTTGGTTATTGGCAATTAATCCTGCCTTTATTGGTGGTGCCATGGTTATTGCTCGAGCAATTGCTCAAGATCAAAAATGGGAATATGGATTAGACGATGACGGTAAATTCTCTCCAGAAATTTTTGCCGGTATTGCACAAACTTTCATTGCTAAAAACGGAAGAGTAAGAACATCATTGGTTGCAGCTCAACTTTCTTCATTGATTGCCCAAGATCGAATTGAGTTATTAACAAAATTTGATGCAGTATTGGTTGGTGGTGGTCAGATTTCTCCAGAAATTTATAACAATCTAATTAATCAAGGAGTTAATTTAATTAGAACTTATGGAATGACTGAAACTAGCGGTGGAGTTGTTTGGGATGGAAAAACACTTGGAGAAGTTAAATTAAGAATTGAAAACCCTGCCAATGGTGGAGCAGGACGAATTTCAATCAACAGCCCAAGTAATGCAACTTGCTATCACGGAAATAGTGAAGGCATAAAGAAATTAAATCAAATAACTTTTAATAACGGTTGGGTAATGACTCAAGATATAGGAACTTATGAAAATGCCACACTTAAAGTAATTGGCAGAAGTGATGACATTGTTGTTTCAGGGGGCGTAAATGTTTCTGTTCACGCTGTTGAAAATGTTTTAAGAGATCAAGACGGCGTTGAAGATGCGGTGGTTTTTGCAATGCCCGATAAAACTTGGGGAACAATTATTGCTGCAGTAATTGTAGGAAATGCAGATCTTCTTAAACTCCAAGATGCAGTTGAAAAAGAATTAGGAAGTCCGGCCAAGCCTCGAGTAATTAAATTTGCTCATGAATTGCCTTTACTTCCAAATGGCAAAATTGATGTAGATTCTTTGAAATGACTAGTTTAAACATCTGGTTTCAAGGTGCTAGACCAAAAACACTTGGTGCAGCAATTGCTCCAGTATTAGTTGGCTCATCAATTGCCTATTATGAAAAATCTTTTGATTTAACTATTTCTCTTTTGGCTTTAGTGGTAAGTGTTTCTATTCAAATAGCTGTTAACTATGCCAATGATTATTCAGATGGAATAAAAGGCACAGATGATCAAAGAGTTGGTCCAGTGCGACTTGTTGGTCAAAAACTTGCAAGTCCTAAATCTGTGAAAACTGCTGCCATCATTTTCTTTTCTATAGCTGCTTTGGCTGGATTATTTATTACCATTCTTTCCAACCAATGGTGGTTTTTACTATTAGGTCTTAGTGCAATTGTTGCAGCGTGGACTTACACCGGAGGCCCAAAACCTTACGGTTATACCGGATTGGGTGAATTATTTGTTTTCATTTATTTTGGGCTAGTTGCTGTATTAGGAACAACGTATGCGCAAACTCTTTACTTAAAACCTTACTTCTTTTTATACGCCATATCGATAGGACTTTTTGCTTCAGCAATATTGGTTGCAAATAATTTAAGAGATAGAGAAAAGGATAAACAAAATAATGATTCTTCCATTTATCTTAGTTTTGTCATTATTTATATACAACAGCATTAATCCTGGAACAGGCATTGGTGCAACGATTCAAATTCAACTTCTAGCTTTGTTTCTAGCTTGGAGCAGTATAAAACCCGTTATTAATAAAGTAATAGGTAAAGAATTGATTCCGGTTTTGATTAAAACCGGTCAGACTGAACTTCTCTGGGCACTGCTTGTTTCACTTGCCTTGGTTCTAGAAACTAATTAATTTCCATCGATAATTTTGTCTTCTTTTTCTGCAGCGGCAGCAATTCTTTTGTTCACTCTTTGAAATCCTGAAAAAATAGAAGTAG
>JBJOOK010000055.1:0-4568 GCA_046051325.1 Actinomycetota bacterium
GAACTTTTAAGTTAATTTCATTTATAAAAGTAAAAGACCCGCTAATTTCTTAGCGGGTCTTTTTTATGAAGTCCTTGGTCTAAACTGGGCGCACGTTTGCGGCTTGTGGACCTTTTTGGCCTTCGGTGATATCGAATTCAACTCTTTGTTCTTCGTTCAATGAACGATAACCATCAGATTGAATTGCTGAGTAATGCACGAACACGTCTGGTCCGCCTCCGTCTGGAGCTAAGAATCCGAAGCCCTTTTCTGAATTAAACCATTTGACGCTGCCTTGTGGCATATATATTTCTCCTGCTTTTGTTGATGTACCGCTCAATGCTTTTGCCTTCACGGGGTGTTCGCCGCTGACTTGCGCGGCATCAAAGACACCTTGCATAAATCATTAACTTGCAACCATTCATGAGCCTACGGCATTTGATGCAGCAGGTACCAGTGGGGCATTCAAAATGTGTATAAAAAGTAAATGTGCCCACAAATAAATTGTGGGCACATGATTTGGTTTCTGTGGAGGTGGCGGGATTTGAACCCGCGTCCATCAGCGTCGTACTAGGGCTTCTCCGGGCGCATCCACAATTGCGTGATCTTGACCTGCTAGTTACTCGTGGCCTTGCTAGCAACACGGTCAAAGTTACTGTTTGATTTCCTCACTAATCTCGTAACCCGACTAGTTAGTGATCCTTCTTTCGACGCCAGATCTCAGATCGAAGGAACTTCTGAGCTGACGGACTTTATGGCTAAAGCTACTTTAAGCAGCTAGAGCAAAGTCAGTGCGAGATTTATTTGCACTTGTTTTTTCAAGACATGGTTTACGAGTTCTGTCTTGAACCTCGGCCCGCTTCACCTAACGCGATTCACTGTTGTCGAAACCGTTCACCCCCTATTGAGTTGTAAATCATTCACAAAAAGTTTTCTCTTCTTTGTGAATTCTTTATTCTACACCCTTAGAGCGTCGACCTACTAACTTGGCTACTTCACGCTTGTCATCTTTTTCCCTAAGAGCTTGACGCTTGTCATGCTCTTTTCGACCTTTGGCCACTGCCAATTCAATTTTTGCTCGACCATCTTTGAAATAGATACTTAAAGGCACCAGGGTGTTTCCAGAATCATGAAGGGCTTTCATGAGTCTGGTTATTTCTAAACGATTAATTAGTAATTTTCTAATTCTTCTAGGTTCGTGATTTGTCCAAGTTCCGGCATCGTATTCAGGAATATGGACATTATGTAACCAAACTTCACCATTTTTAATTTGGGCAAAACCATCTACCAAGCTTGCTCTGCCTTCACGAAGTGATTTAACTTCTGTGCCAACTAGAACTATTCCTGCTTCGATAACATCTTCAATCGAATAATCATGACGAGCCTTTTTATTTTGGGCTACTAGTTTCTTTCCTTTTTCTTTCACGATTAACCACGAACCCCTGAACTAGCTACCAGACCAAGTAATACCTGTAATGCGCGAGTTTCAGCTACTGATTTTGATTCATTTGGGGAGACCAATATGTCTGGGTCTAAACCTTTTCCTTCTAATCTCTTTCCATTAGGCGTTAAGTAATACCCAATGGTTAATTCGAGTGCTGCCCCATTAGATAGTTCAGTTAAATCTTGCACAGCAGCTTTACCAAAAGTTCTTTCGCCAACAATTACAGCACGATTTCTATCTTGCAGAGCAGCAGCAACAATTTCTGCAGCCGATGAGGTTCCTCTATCGATTAACACGACTAGTGGAGTTTTTGAATCACCATCTCCAATTGCATTGAATATTTCTGGTGACTTTCCTGGCATGAAAAACTCAACTACTGTTCCCCCGTTAAGAAATGCACCAGCAACATCTGTTGCTTCAACAAGTAATCCACCAGGATTTCCTCTTAAATCTAAAATAACTCCTGCTCTTTCTGATCCACTTGCAGCAAGAGCTGATCGCATCGAGCGAGCTGTTCCCCTAGTAAATTCACTTATTGAAATTAATACAATTTCATTCTTTAATTTCTTTAGCTGTACAGGATTACTTCTTAATTCTGTTCTCTTCACTGAAAAAGTTAATATCTCTTCGCTTCGATTAACAGATAAAATTGCAGTTGTATTAGGTTTGCCTGAAAGTAATTTTGCAACGGTATCTAAACTCTTGTCTTGCGTTGTTTCGCCATCTACAGATTGAATAAGATCGCCCTCTTGCAAATTTGCAAATTCGGCAGGAGATGTTGGAACTACCCCTGCAATACCAACTAATCCTGATTCATCACTTCTTAACCAAACACCAATTCCTGAATATTGACCTTCTACTGCATTTTCAAAAGATGTGCTTTCCGATTCAGGTAAATACTGACTCCATTTGTCACCTAAGGATCTAAGCATTCCTTCAATAGCTGCTCTTTGTAATGAATCCTTATCAGTTTCAGTAGCCGTGTTATCAAGAATTTTGTTTAGTGCTTCATCCAAAATTGATGTTGAACTATCGCGATTAAATAAAGAGCCCAGTAGAAAACCGGCAGCAAAAATTACACCAACTCCTACTATGAGGAAGGTGTTAAGGGGCTGCTTTTTCTTCATGAGTCAATTGTAGGTCACGTCTATTTTGTGAGGGAAAAATAAATTAATTAAGTATTTTTAACAAATAACTGGATTTTTTGGAGCGCCAAACCAACCCATGGGATTGAACGGAGTTGCGTTGACATGAACTTCGAAATGAAGATGAGGACCAGTCGACCAACCAGAAGATCCCACAAAACCAATGGTGTCACCCACTGCTACACCTTGACCGACATTGACATTAAAACTTGAAAGATGTGCATACATTGTTGAAAGTCCACCGTTATGCGCAATAACAATTACGCGACCATAAGCGCGAAGTGTTGTTACTGCTGTAACAATTCCTGTTGCTGCTGCTGCAATTGGAGTTCCAGTTCCTGCAGCTAAATCAATTCCGGTGTGGCAAGAGCGATAACCATAAACAGGATGTCTTCTAGCACCTACTCCTTGACTGAATCTGGCACCTTGCACTGGCCAATAAAGTTCTCCAGCCATAGTTCCGCCCAAACCTGCACGAAGTCTGGCTAATTGTTGTAATCGAATTTGCTCAGTTCTTAATTGCTCATAACGTCTTCGAGTAGCTTCTCGTTCACTTTCAGCTTTGGCCAATGCTGCTTTTTGCTTGGCAATAAGTCTGACAACTTCTTCTTCTGCTGCTTTTGCTTTTTGAGCAGCAGTTAACGCTTCTGCTTTTTGTTGCTCCAAAATTATCTTTTGGGCTGCAACTGCAGCTTGTTCAACTTCGAGTTGGGCTTTGATGGTTTCAAGTTGGGCAAGTCTGGCATTTTGATTACCAAGATAGGTCTGCATATCCATCATTTTTTGATTAAAATCATTTGGATCTGTTGCACCAAGCAAAATATTTATAGTTGCTAAAGGACCTTCTTGGTAAAGACTTCTGGCCACATCGGCTACATAGCTTTTTGTTTCTTCATAATTTTTTTGTGTTATTTGTAATTGATTCTCTAATTCTGCAAGTTTTTCTGCAGCAATTCTGTCTTTTTCTTTAGCAACAGCCAGTTCTTCTCGAGCTTTTTTAAGCTTTGCTTCAGCTATTGGTAATTGCTTTCTAATTTCTGCTAATTCTGCAGCTACTTCTCTTACTAAAGCACTTGCACTTTCTAGTTCTTGTTGGGCGGCGTTAACGTCATCATCAATGTTTCTAGGAAGCGCTTGAGATGCCGAGGTTGTTCCAAAAACTAAAGAGATAGAAAAAAGTAATACGAGGAAACTTCTGCTTTTAGACTTCATGAAGAAACCTAAACTTTCAAATGTTTGGCGATACCAAACCAAGCTGTGATGAATGCCAATACGGTTCCAGAAACGATACAGATTATTGATGCGCTAATTACTGAGCCCCATCCAAAGAAAGATGTGAAAGTAAATGAAGTCGCAATTACTTGATCGACTAAATATCCCTTAATGACGCTAAGAATTAGTGTCGCAAAAATTCCACCTACTAATGCACCAAAAATAGCCTCGAGTAGGAAAGGTAAACGCAAAGCCATCTTGGATGCGCCTACTAACCTCATGATGCCAATTTCTCTTCTTCGCGCATATGCAGTTACTCGAATTGTGTTTCCAACTAATAATGAGGTAACAACCAACATTGTTACTGCAAAACCAAATGCTAGAGCTTGTAATCCACCAAGAACACTAAATAGTTTGCTTAAAGTTGCTCTTTGGTCTCTAACTGCTTCAATTCCAGGTCTACTCAAGAACTGATTTACTACAGTTGTGAATTCTTCTGGATTAGATAACTTAATTCTAAAACTTTCAGGAAGTTGATCAGGTGTTACGTTTGCAGAAATTGGGGATGCCTTAAATCTTTCAACGAAACGATCATAAGCATCTTGTTGGCTTTCAAAGAATATCTCAGCAACAAGTGGTTGCATTGCTTCTAAGTCTGTTCTGATTTGACTTTTTTGTTCTTCAGTTGCAGGACCTGATACACAAGAAGGAGTATCACTTCCTGAAGTACATAAAAATATAGATACTTCAACTTTGTCAAACCAATAATCTTTCATTTCATTAACTTG
>JBJOOK010000056.1:0-4563 GCA_046051325.1 Actinomycetota bacterium
GAAGTAAGTGTTTCTATGAATAGAGGAGTAAATGGAATTGATGGCATCGTTTCCACAGCAATGGGTGCAGCTTTAAGTTCTAAACTTCCTACCTTTGCAATGTTGGGTGATATTGCAGCACTTCATGATTTGTCTAGTTTTGTTATTCCAACACTTGAAAAGAAACCAAACATAACTTTTATTGTCAACGATAACAACGGTGGAGGAATATTTAACCTCTTGGAACAATCTGAAGTTGAAGATTTTGAAAGAGTTTTTGGAACTCCAACAGATGTGAACTTGGCGGAAGTATTTAAGAGTTTAGGTGCTGAAGTTAAGTCAATTTCTAAAATTGATGACTTAGCAAACAACTTGAATATTCCAAATGGAGTTAAAGTCTTAGTGGTTAAAATTCAATCAAGAAAAGCAGAAGCAGAGCTAAGAAAATCAATTTTTGAAGAAGTAAACAGGAGTATTACCGTTTAGTTAGTAAGTGCATCTTTCATTGCTGCAAATTTTGCATCAGATTCTGCTAATTCATCCTTAGGTGTTGATTCAGATACAATTCCACATCCAGCAAATAATCTTGCTTTATTTTCAATTACTTCTGCGCATCTAAGAGCAATACCTAATTCACCATCACCTTTAGCATTTATCCAGCCAACTGGACCGGTGTATCGATTGCGATCCATTTGTTCTAATTCTTTTATTAAACTTTTTGCTCTTCCAGTAGGTGTGCCACAAATTGCGGCAGTTGGATGAAGAGATCCTGCTAAAACTAAAGCAGGGGCTGAATCAACAAGTGTTCCTGAGATATCAGTTGCTAAATGTGCAACGTTAGAAAGTCTTAAAACTCTAGGAGTAGAAGGCACTTTCATATCGGTGCAATGCAATGCCAGTGATGTGGCAACAGAAGTAACAGCAAATTCATGTTCTTCTAAATCTTTACCGCTCTTAAGCAAAGTTATTGCTAGTTCTGAATCATTCGCGGTTTCGTCACGACGAATCGTTCCAGCTAATACTCTTGATAAAACAGCATCGCCACTTCGACGGATTAGCAATTCAGGAGTTGCCCCAATTAATCCATCTACTGCAAATGACCAACATTCAGGAAATGAATTGCTTAAATTCGTTAACACATATCGAGGATCAATAACTTCATCTGCTTGAGCATTTAAATCTCTTGCTAAGACGACCTTGTCTAGCTCTTTGTTATTAATTCTTGTAACTGCCTTCTCAACACCTTTTTGCCATTCATCAATTGAAATGCTGCCCTTTGTCCAAGTTAGATTTACAGGAGCTTTTGCTACTTCTTTAGGCGCATAGATCGCAGCTTGAATTTTCTCTATATCTATATCACCAATTACGGTTAACCAGGTTTTGTCACTGTTTTGTCCCACCACAACTTCAGGAACAACTACGACACTTGAACTTTCAGCAAGATAAGAAAATGAAACAAAAGCAATAGCACCTGAACTTGAAGTAAGCACTTCATCTCTGATTGAACAATTATCAACAAATTCCTTCCACCATTTATGTGCTCTAGAAAAGCGCTCAGTTCCAGAGAAGTTTTCTTTGGTGTTTATTCCCCATGCCACGATTCCTTGATTGTTTCTAACCCACGAAAAAACTTGATCGGCTGGAAGGTCTGGAATCAGGTTAATTAAATCAACTTTTTTAGATAATTCGATTGTACGAATGGGAGTAGTCGACAAGTTTTCTACGGCAGTTGGTTTCGGCATATTCATAGACTACGCCTGAAGTTAAAAACCATCCACAAGTGGCAAAAAACTGTGGGGCTGACAGAATATGAATATGTCGAAAGCTTCCTTAGCAAAAAATCCCAGCGAAGTTGCTGCAATGTTTGATCGTGTTGCCGCAAAATATGACATCACAAATGACGTCTTAGCATTTGGACTTACTCATTCCTGGCGTAGAGCAACTGCACAAGCAGTTTCTGCTAAAAAAGGTGAATTAGTTTTAGATCTTGCAGCAGGAACCGGAACTAGTTCAATAGCTTTTTCAAAATCTGGTGCGACAGTTATTCCTTGTGACTTTTCTTTAGGAATGTTAAGAGAAGGACGCAAACGTTCTCCACAATTAAGTTTCTCAGCAGGAGATGCCCTATCGCTGCCATTTGCTGATCAAACATTTGATGCAGTAACAATTTCATTTGGAATAAGAAATGTGAACAACGTTGAAAAAGCATTAAAAGAAATGTTTAGAGTAACAAAGCCTGGAGGAAGATTAGTTGTTTGTGAATTCTCTTCTCCCACCTTTGAGCCGATCAGAAAAATTTATATGGAGTATTTAATGAAGGCCCTTCCTGCAATTGCTAAGAAGACCTCTTCAAATCCGGATGCTTATGTTTATCTGGCAGATTCAATTAGAGCCTGGCCAAATCAGAAAGACTTCGCTACTCAAATCAGTAACTCAAATTGGAATAATGTTAAATGGAAAAACCTTACTGGTGGAATTGTTGCCCTACACAGAGCTGAGAAAAGTAAATAGATGAATACTCAAAATGATGCTGATGTAATTGTTGTTGGCGCAGGACCAGGTGGATCAGCCACAGCATTTCATTTAGCAAATCGTGGGTTAGATGTTTTGATGTTTGAGAAAACAAGTTTTCCACGCGAAAAAGTTTGTGGAGATGGTTTAACACCTCGTGCTGTAAAACAAATTTTAGATATGGGAATTGAACCTACTGTTGAAAATGGTTGGTTAAGAAATAAAGGTTTAAGAGTAATTGGAGGAGGTCATCGCTTAGAACTTGATTGGCCAGATGTTGAAGGTTTTCCTAATTATGGATTAGTCAGACCAAGATCTGATTTTGATGAATTACTTGCTAGAACTGCACAAAAACGTGGAGTTCGTTTACATGAAAAAACCAGAGTGACTGGACCAATCATGGATGAAAAAACTGGACGCATGGTTGGGGTAACAACAAAAAATCCTGACGGATCTGAATCAAAACATTATGCAAAAGTTGTAGTGGCAGCAGATGGCGTATCAAGTCGTATGGCATTAGCCCTTGGTTTAGAAAGAAGAGATGACAGACCAATGGGTGTTGCAGTTAGAACTTATTACAAGAGTCCTAGAACTCATGATGATTATTTAGAGTCATGGTTAGAACTTAAAGATGATAATAAATTGTTGCCAGGTTACGGTTGGATTTTTGGAATGGGAGATGGAACTTCTAATGTTGGTTTAGGAATCCTTGATTCCTCTCCAGTATTTCAAAGTATTGATTACAAAGATTTATTAAAACGTTGGCTTGATCAAACTCCAGAAGAATGGGGTTATCGAGATGAAAACATGACACAACAAGTTCGTGGCGCAGCTTTACCAATGGGATTTAATCGTCAACCTCATTACATAAAAGGAATGTTGCTAGTTGGTGATTCTGGAGGAATGGTTAATCCATTCAACGGTGAAGGAATTGCTTATGCGATGGAAACTGGTCAAGTAGCTGCAGAAGTAATTGAAAAAGCAGTTAAAGCACCTTCTACATTTGCAATGGAAACAGAATTACATAAATATCCTGTAGCTCTGAAAGATCGTTTAGGAAGTTATTACACATTAGGCAGAGTTTTTGTGAAACTAATTGGTAATCCCCAAATTATGCAAGTTGCCACAAAATATGGCATGGCCTCAAAACCACTAATGCGCTTTACTTTGAAACTGTTGGCAAATCTTTACAGCACGACTGGTAAAACAAAGTCCGATCGAATTATTACCGCTTTAACAAAAATCGCACCCGCTGCTTAGTTTTCGGTAACATCTGCAACAAAATAAGCCAAATAACTAAGGCACAAATGCACAAGTGCACAATCGACCCGGTGTCCAAAATCTGGGTGGGGCAAACATTAGACTCAGGATGTTGAAGTCTTAAATCTTGATTGCTCAAAAGTAGAAGGAGTAATAAGTGAATGTCGCTTGGCCAATCGTTGGGCTAGGTGGAATCGCTTTTGCTTTTGCAGCTTTCTCGTTAGTCGCCGGGGCATTAGCTGGTCCCAAGGTCTATAACAGAGCAAAACTTTCTGCTTACGAATGCGGAATTGAACCAACTCCACAACCTGTAGGTGGTGGAAGATTTCCAATTAAGTACTACTTAACTGCAATGTTATTTATTGTTTTTGATATTGAAATTGTTTTCTTGTATCCATGGGCGGTCACATTTGATCAACTTGGATTCTTTGGTGTTGTTGAAATGCTTCTGTTCATCGGAACAGTTTTTATCGCGTACGCATATGTTTGGCGTCGCGGGGGACTTGAGTGGGAATAAATGGGTATTGAAGAGAAATTACCAAGTGGAGTTCTTTTAACTTCAGTTGAACAACTTGCAGGTTATGTTCGTAAATCATCTTTGTGGCCTGCAACATTTGGTTTAGCTTGTTGTGCAATTGAAATGATGGCAACAGGAGCTGGACGTTATGACTTAGCAAGATTTGGAATGGAAGTTTTTAGAGCAAGTCCAAGACAAGCAGATTTAATGATTGTGGCAGGACGAGTTAGCCAAAAAATGGCACCAGTGTTGCGACAAATTTATGATCAAATGGCAGATCCAAAATGGGTTTTAGC
>JBJOOK010000057.1:0-8100 GCA_046051325.1 Actinomycetota bacterium
GGAAAATTCATTGGTCAAGGTGGAAACCTTGAAGAAACTGTAACCAAAAACAACTTAGAAGCTGCCGAAGAAATTGTTCGCCAACTTCGCTTAAGAGATATTGGTGGAATTATTGTTATAGATTTCATCGACATGGTTTTGGAAACAAACAGAGATATGGTGCTTCGACGCCTTGTTGAATGTTTAGGAAGAGATAGAACTAAACATCAAGTCGCAGAAGTTTCCACACTCGGTTTGGTCCAAATGACTCGAAAGAGAATCAGCTCAGGCTTGTTAGAAACCTTCTCTGAATCTTGCGAGCATTGCAATGGACGAGGAGTCAAGGTATTTTCTGAGCCAGTAGATCACAAGCACTCAGATCGACGTGGCAAAAGAGAATCAACCGAGGTAACTGAGGTAGAGACCGTCTAGAACCAAGCCATTGGAGAAGGAGATTTAGGCCTTTAGTACCCTAGAGGAACGCCCTTTTACCAATCAGGCAAAAGAGGCCATAAAACTTCCCAAGTTTTAAATAAGGAGATTGAAAGAACATGTACGCCATTGTTCGCTCAGGTGGGCGCCAAGAAAAAGTTGCTGTCGGCGACACTGTTGTTATGGATCGTCAATCTGCTGAACTTGGATCAAATATTTCTCTTCCAGCTCTACTTGTTGTAGAAAATGGCAAAGTAACTCATGATGCAGCAACACTTTCTGCAACAAAAGTTACTGCAGAAGTTGTTTCACACGATCGTGGACCAAAAATTAAAATTCAACATTACAGAAACAAAACAGGTTACAAGCGTCGTTTAGGACATCGTCAAGAACTAACAACAGTTCGTGTCACAGATATCAAAGTAGGGAAATAGAAAAATGGCTTCCAAAAAAGGTGTTTCCAGTACTAGAAACGGTCGCGATTCCAATTCGCAAAGACTTGGTATTAAAAGATTTGGTGGCCAACTAGTTGGTGCCGGAGAAATCATTGTTCGTCAACGTGGCACACATTTTCACCCAGGTGTAAATGTTGGACGCGGAACTGATGACACATTATTTGCTTTACAAGCAGGTTCTGTGAAATTTGGTTCACGTCGTGGTCGTCGTGTTGTTGACATTGTTCCTGCGGAATAACCCGCTCAAATAGACATACCCAAAAGGGCGGGCTTTTTATTAAGCCCGCCCTTTTGCATTATTAAAAGGTGGTGCAGAAAAAATGTTTGTTGATCAAGTAATTCTGCACGCCAAAGCTGGCAGTGGTGGTGCTGGTTGTACATCTGTACATCGCGAAAAATACAAACCACTTGGTGGACCAGATGGTGGTAATGGTGGTAAAGGTGGCGACGTAGTTTTACTTGTTGATAACAATGAAACAACTTTGTTGGAATATCACAGACATCCACATCAAGATGCACCAAATGGAAAACCAGGTCAAGGAAGTCATAACAACGGTGCTAATGGTGAAGATTTAGTTTTATCTGTTCCTGCAGGAACTGTTGTTTATTCAATGGAAGGTGAAATTTTAGCTGACCTTATTAATCCAGGTATGAAATATGTTGTTGCTCAAGGTGGAGCAGGTGGATTAGGGAATGCTGCACTTTCATCTAATAAAAGAAAAGCACCAGGGTTTTCTCTGTTAGGTGAACCAGGAGACATCAATGATGTAAAACTAGAATTAAAATCTTTAGCTGATGTTGCTTTAGTTGGTTTTCCAAGTGCTGGTAAATCAAGTTTAGTTTCAGTAATAAGTGCTGCAAAACCAAAAATTGCTGATTATCCATTTACAACTTTGGTGCCAAATTTAGGTGTTGTTAAAGCAGGAGATGTTACTTTCACTGTTGCCGATGTTCCAGGACTAATTGAAGGAGCAAGTGCTGGTAAAGGTTTAGGTCTTGATTTCTTAAGACACATTGAACGATGTGCGGTTTTAGTTCATGTAATTGACTGTGCGACTTTAGAGCCAGATCGCGATCCTTTACAAGATCTAGACATTATTGAAAAAGAATTATCACTCTATGGCGGATTGGAAGATAGACCAAGAATTGTGGTCTTAAACAAAATTGACGTTCCAGAAGCAAGAGAATTAGCGCAAATGATTTTGCCTGAAATTCATGCACGAAATCTAGAGGGATATTTAATCTCTGCCGTTTCTAGAGAGGGATTAAAGGAATTTTTATTTGCTGTTGCTGAATTAGTTGTGCAATGGAGAAAAACTCATTCACAAGATGAGAACGCCAGAATTGTGTTACGTCCAGACGGAGTTGGCGCACTTGGTTTCCAAGTAAGACATGATGGCAACCGCTATTACGTCACAGGCAACAAAGTTGAAAGATGGATTAGACAAACTGACTTTTCTAATGATGAAGCTGTCGGTTATCTAGCTGATCGTTTCCAAGTTTTAGGAATTGAAGAAGCTTTAAGAAAAGCTGGGGCAAAACCTGGCGCTGAAGTTGCCATAGGAGAAGGCGAAAACGCCGTAATCTTTGATTGGGATCCAGGTATTGATACTGGTGTAAAAAATGTTCGAGGACCTCGAGGCACAGATATTCGATTGGATGGAAGATGAGTCAAGATTTGAGAACTCAAATTTCTAAAGCTAAACGAATAGTCGTCAAAGTTGGTTCTTCTTCTTTAACAACTGCTCAAGGTGGCATTGATACTCAAAGAGTAAATGCAATTGTTGACTCTTTAGCCAAGCATAAAAACGCTGGACATGAGATTGTTTTAGTTTCTTCAGGAGCTATTGCTGCTGGGTTATCCCCATTGGGATTGACCAGCAGGCCAAAAGATTTAGCTCTTCAACAAGCTGTCGCAAGTGTTGGCCAAGGACTTTTGGTGCATCGATACGCAGAATCATTTGCCAAACACGGAATTACTGTTGGTCAAGTACTCCTCACAGCAGAAGATATGAGTAGAAGATCTAATTATCGAAACGCTCAACGCACTTTTGCCAAATTATTGGAGTTAGGAGTTATTCCAATAGTTAATGAGAATGACACCGTTGCCACAGATGAAATTCGGGTGGGGGATAACGATCGTTTGGCAGGAATTGTTACTCATTTAATTAATGCTGAAGCTTTAGTTTTGCTTTCCGATGTTGATGGTCTCATGACTGCTCCTCCAGGAGAAAGTAATTCAAAACTAATTTCTGAAGTAAAAACTTTTGACGATATTTCTGGTGCACAAATTGGTGGTGCAGGAAATAGTGGTGTGGGTTCAGGAGGAATGAGTACCAAAGTTCAAGCAGCTCGCATTGCAACTGCTGGAGGTGTTCCAACAATTGTAACGAGTGCATCTAATTTAAGTTTTGTTTTTGAAGGCAAAGATGTGGGAACCGTATTTCATCCAGGTAAAGAAAAACTCTCTGCTCGCTCACTTTGGTTAGCTCACGCAACTGATGTCAGAGGTTCAATCAGTATTGATCAAGGTGCTGTTATTGCAGTAACTGAAAAAAGAGCGTCACTTCTACCTGCTGGAATTAAAAAGGTCACAGGCGAATTCGAAGTTGGAGATGCTGTGGAAATTGTTTCTGAGAATGGAACAGTGCTGGGCAGAGGCTTAGTTAATTTTGATTCCTCAGAATTACCAAACTTGATGGGTAAGAATTCTGCAAAATTACTGCAAGAATTTGGTGAGGGGTATGACAAAGAAGTAATTCATCGAGACGACCTTGTCTTAATAGACGAACAAGTAAGTAAGAATTAGAATAAAAACATATGACTGAAAATACAAATGCGGTTATTGAAGTAGCAAAAAAAGCTCGCATTGCAAGTTATGAACTTGCCCAGTTAAATCGAGATGCCAAAGACAAAGCACTTGTTGCGATGGCAGATGCACTAGTCGCAAATATTGAAAAAATTACGGCAGCAAATCAAATTGATGTTGAAAATGCTAAAAAATCTGGAACAGATGCTGCAATTATTGATCGTTTAACTTTGAATTTAGAACGTGTAAAAGAAGTAGCACAAGGATTATTAGATATTGCAAAATTGCCAGATCCAATTGGAGAAGTTATCAGAGGTTGGGTTCAACCAAATGGTTTAGAAATTGAACAAAAAAGAGTTCCCATGGGTGTAATTGGAATGATTTATGAAGCAAGACCAAACGTAACAGTTGATGCAGCTGGCCTTTGTTTAAAAAGTGGTAACGCAGTTTTATTAAGAGGATCAACTTCAGCTAAAAATACAAATGAAGCTTTGATAACGGTAATGCGTGATGCAATAGCAAAAGTAGGAATTCCAGCCGATTCAATTCAAATTGTCCCTGGCGATACCCACGATTCAGTTAAGGATTTAATGAGTGCTCGTGGTTTTGTTGATCTTTTGATTCCTAGAGGTGGAGCATCCTTAATTAACTCCATTGTGAATGATTCTTTGGTACCAGTTATTGAAACAGGTGTAGGTAATTGTCACGTTTATATTGATGAAGAAGCAGATATTGATATGGCCGTTTCAATTTTAGTCAACTCAAAGGCTTCTAGAGTAAGTGTTTGCAATGCTGCAGAAACTTTTCTAGTGAAAATGTAACTATTCATGGTGATTCAAAAATCAAACCATATTGCGAAAAATCAGCAATAAATTTTGCTCCAGTAACAGATCATGATTGGGAAGCTGAATATTACAGTTTAGATATTGCTGCAGGAATTGTTTCTTCCATGGATGAAGCAATTGCTCACATTAGAAAATGGTCATCAAATCACACAGAAGCCATAGTTTCTGACTCGATGAAAAATATAGACAAATTCATTGCCCAAATTGATTCAGCAGCAGTTATGGTTAATGCTTCAACTAGATTCACCGATGGTGGAGAGTTTGGTTTTGGTGCTGAAATTGGTATTTCTAACCAAAAACTTCACGCCAGAGGCCCAATGGGACTTGTTGAGATGACTAGTACAAAATATGTTGTAAGGGGTAAAGGTCATATTAGAGGGAAAATTGGAGAGATAACTAAATGATTAGATTAAGTGAAGTTGCTGAAGAAGGCGTTAAATTACCTTTTCATCCCGTCGTTTTTGGCATTGGAATGTTTTCCTTATTAGCACTTGCACTTTTTCTAGTTACACGACTTGATTCTGAAAGATAAATTATGACCAGCCGTATTGGGCTGCTGGGTGGCACATTTGATCCAATCCATAATGGCCATATTGCAATTGCAAAAACGGCGATTCAACAACTTAAATTAGATAAATTATTTTTAATACCGGCAGGAAATCCTTGGCAGAAATCTGAATTTACAGATTCAAAGCATCGCCTTGAAATGGTTATTAGAGCCGCCCAAGATTTAGAAAAAGTTGAAGTTCTAGATATTGAAGTGAACAAATCTGGACCAACTTACACATTCGAAACTTTGCAAGAATTACATACTAATTATCCAGAATCTGAATTTGTTCTCATTCTTGGAAGCGATGCTGTTGCGGGAATTAATACCTGGAAAGAACCAAATTTGGTTAAAACTTTGGCTCGAATTTACGTTGTTCAAAGGGCGGGAGATTTCACTCAAGATTGGCACTTTGATCACATTCAAATGCCACCAATTGAGATTTCTTCCACCTCAATAAGAGAAAAAGTTAAGAATAATGAGTCAATTTCAGAATTGGTTCCAAAAGCGGTAAATGAATACATTTCTGCCAATGGTTTATACAAAAATTGAGTGTGCAATAATAGAGTTAATGATTGATAGAAAAAACTCTTAATGCCAGCATCACCTAAATCTCGTCACCTTGCAAAATTAGCTGCAGAAGCCGCATTAGATAAATTGGCAACAGATGTAACTCTCATAGATGTAAGTTCTAGATTCCCCCTTTCAGACATGTTTGTTATTGCTTCTGCTGCAAACCATCGTCAAGTAAAAGCAGTTTGTGAAGGAATTGAAAAAGCTCTTTCAGTTGAAGGTGTTAAACCATTAAATCGTGAAGGCCAATCCGACAGTCATTGGATTTTATTAGATTATGAAGAAATAGTGGTTCACGTTCAATTAGCAGAAGATCGCGATTATTACAGCATTGAAAGACTTTGGAAAGATTGTCCAATTGAGGTCGTCAATGGCTAATAGACAACTTGTTTTATGGAGGCATGGAAGAACTAGCTGGAATTTGGAGCAAAGATTTCAAGGTCAAACCGATATCCCACTAGATGAAGTTGGAGAGCAGCAAGCAAAGAGTGCTGCACAATTATTGCAACACTTAAAACCTGCTTACATTGCATCTTCTGATTTGATGAGGGCTAATAAAACAGGTTTAGAGTTAGCTAAATTAGTAAACTTAGAAGTTCCTAAAGATGAGTCATTTAGAGAAACAGCTCATGGCTTATGGGAAGGTTTAACTTACTCAGAGTTAAGAGCAAAATATGAAGAAGAATATCTCAATTGGTCAGCTGGTCAAGAAATAAGACCAGGAAGTACTGGAGAGACTCGTTCAGAAGTTGCAGATCGCATGGTTAAAGGAATTACTAAACATATTGAAAATGTGCCAGATAATTCTGTTTTTGTCATTGCTACCCATGGTGGAGCTGCAAGAGTTGCGGCAGGAAAATTAATGGGATTGCCACCACAAACTTGGGTTTCATTAGGAATTATTAGTAATTGTTCTTGGATTGTTTTAAATGAACCTGCAGAACCACATTTGCCTTGGAGATTAGTTGAATATAACGCCGGATCTCTTCCAACTCCTGCGTTAAGTGATGACAGATAGGGCTCAAGACAAAGTTCGTTAATATCTCTAGGTAGAGTTCTATTTCTGAAATAAAATTAGGGGCTATGGCGCAGCTGGTAGCGCACTTGCATGGCATGCAAGGGGTCAGGGGTTCAAATCCCCTTAGCTCCACTTAATTCGACTAATTGGTGTCGCTGACCGTTTAACCGTTTGGGTAATGCCAGACAGGGAGTAGAAAATATGTTTATTATTTTTACAGCGTGGAATTATCCAGTAACAATTTTGGAATTATCAGCCGTTATTACTTCACTAATTGGCGTTTGGCTCGGAACAAATGGAGCCAGATTTACTTGGCCTTGGTGGGTAACTGGTTCTATTCTTTATGGCTTGCTGTTTCTTCAGTACGACTTAATTGCAAGTGCTGCTCTGCAATTAGTTTTTATCGCAGGTGGCATTTGGGGTTGGTTTGGTTGGGGAAAAAGTGGAGCCAAGCCTGGAAGTTTAAGAAATAAAGAACGAGTCATTTGGCTTTTAGCTTTAGTTGTTTCATGGATTTTATTAGCACCCGCACTTGCTTCAATTGGTGCCGCAGCAACCTGGCTAGATTCATTTATTTTGTTAGGCAGTTTGACCGCACAAATACTTATGGTGCGAGAAAAATTTGAAGCTTGGCCAATTTGGTTTGTTGTAAATATTGTGGCAACAATTCATTACGCAAGACAGGATCTCTGGTTTACTTCACTTCTTTACGTTGTATTTACCTTTGTCGCTTTAGTGGGATGGAGAAAGTGGCAGAGCAAGGCCAAGAATTAATGGGTCAAGTTGGTTACTTGTCAGAACTTGTTGACAAAGTAAATGAATCTAGTAAAAAGTGTGGACAAACAAAGATAGTCGTTATTGATGGTCCGGCAGGCTCGGGAAAAACTACCTTAGCTAATTCTCTATCGGGATTATTGGAAAACTGTCCAATAATTCATATGGATGAAATTTATGAAGGGTGGGAAAATGCTTTGTCACCAAAAACATTTAGTGATTTAGCGAACTGGATAATCAAGCCATTATTAGAAAGTAAATCAATTGAATTTACTAAATATGATTGGTATCTAGAAAAACGAATTGAAAAAGTTGTGATTAATAATCCCAAAGTACTAATTATCGAAGGCGTTGGATCTTCCAGTTCAGAAATTTCTGAGCGAGCATGTTTGAAATTGTGGATAGAAGTTGATAAGGAAATAGGAATTTCTCGAGTTTTGACCCGGGATGGTCAACAGATTCAAGAACAGATGAAAAAATGGCAAACCCGAGAATCCAAATTCTTTATTGAAAATAACTCGAAAGAAAATTCAGATGTTTGGATTGATGGGGATCCTGTGGTGAAAATTGACACCAGTTCCCAATTCGTGAGGACTAATCGGTAAGTTTTACTTCGTGAACAACCCAAAAGATAACCAAGAGCTAAATGCAACCTTAGACATTGAGGC
>JBJOOK010000058.1:0-4483 GCA_046051325.1 Actinomycetota bacterium
GTGGTGATGATGTCGTTCATGTTTATTTCTCCTTTTCTTAGGGATTAATAGGGTGCAATATCTTTAAGTTGTCTTACTTATTCGCACAAACTAACTGGGGATAACTGGTGGTTGTGGGCAATAGAGCAAAATAGAAACCCTGCGCCCGTAGCTCAACGGATAGAGCAACTGGTTTCTACCCAGTAGGTTGGGGGTTCGATTCCCTCCGGGCGCACTTTTGAAAATAAGTAATTTTCAAAAATAGCTGAAAGTGAAAATGACAAATGGCTAACCATAACGACTTGATTGTTTGGGTCGATTGCGAAATGACTGGTTTGTCATTAACAAAAGATGCTCTTATTGAAATTGCAGTTGTAGTAACAGATTCTCATTTAAATGAGATGGATCCAGGAATTGACATCGTTATTAAATGTGATGATGAGAAATTAGACACCATGATTGATGTTGTTAAAGAAATGCACACAGCTTCTGGATTGCTTAGAGAAGTTCCTCATGGAGTTTCAATGGCAGAAGCTAATAAAGAGGTAATGCAATATGTGAAACAACATGTGCCAGATCCAAGAAAAGCACCATTAGCAGGATCAAGTGTTTATGTTGATCGTGGTTTCTTAGCTAGAGATTTACCTGAATTAGATGAACATCTTCATTATCGAGTTATAGATGTTTCTTCAATTAAAGAATTAGCAAGAAGATGGTATCCAAAAGTTTATTTCTCTTCCCCTGAAAAAACTGGAAATCATCGAGCACTAGCCGATATCAGAGAAAGTATTGCTGAGCTTCGTTATTACCGAGAGGCAATCATGGTTGCCCAACCTGGTCCTGGTTCTGATATTGCTAAAGAATTAGCCAATAGATTTGTAGTTGAACACGAGTAAAAGTTCAATATTGCAATCAAGATAGAATAAAAGTTGCAATAAAGAAGTAAAACTTGGTGGGTATAGCTCAGCTGGTAGAGCACCTGGTTGTGGTCCAGGACGTCGCGGGTTCGAGTCCCGTTACTCACCCCAATTTTTAACGATAGAAAAGGGAAATTACTAATGGATGCAACTGCATTAATTGCACTGTTTACATCTGTTGTTGTTACTTTTTTCGTAATTATGGATCCTCTTGGAACTGTTCCTATATTTATAGGTCTTACTAGAAAAGAAAAAGCCAACAAACAAAAACAGCTTGCCCTGCAAGCAGTCCTAATTTCATTTTTAGTAATCATTATTTTCGCACTTTTTGGAAACCAAATTCTAGGTTTTCTTGATATTTCACTACCCTCACTGCAGGCTTCAGGTGGATTACTGCTGTTACTTGTTGCACTAGAACTTCTAACTGGCAAAGATGCCGAACCTTCCAAAACAGGAGATGTGAGCGTGGCTCTTGTGCCACTTGGCACTCCTCTTTTAGCTGGACCTGGAGCAATTGCTGCCACAATTATTTTTGTTAGACAATCAGAAAGTGTGGCTGACTTCGTAACAATCTTGCTTGGGCTTGTTGTTGTTCACATTATTTTGTATTTATTCTTGAGATTTTCGATTCCTGTTATGCGCATAGTTGGTCGAGGTGGAATCACTGTGGCCACAAAATTGGCAGGTTTACTTTTGGCTGCAATTGCGGTTCAGATGATTGTGGGAGCAATAGCAGAGTTTGTGAAGATTTATTCGTAGGTATGATTTTCTAACCAAGCACCGCTAGCTCAGATGGTTAGAGCAGCTGACTCTTAATCAGCGGGTCCGGGGTTCGATTCCCTGGCGGTGCACAAAAAGTGCGTTTTCTTAATTTAGCTTTTCTAGTAATTTTGCACATCTAATTACATTTGTTGTTGGTTCTGATAATCCATAAGCATGAGGGTTGTCGGTCGGCCAATGAGGATAGAAAGTCAAATCAATTGACTTTACTTTCCAATTTTCATCTTTACAGTTATTAACTTTTGATTTAACTTCATTTGTCCACTTAGGGCCATCTGCTCTATACGAACTGATTGGAAAGCTTTGAACCGAATTGTAGAGAATGGCTATCGCAACAAGGAACAAAACTGAGATTCTCGGGATTTTAAATCGGATCATAGATACCAAATTGATAATGACCCAGAAAATTAGAGTCGATGTTAAAACCAGAAAACGATATGGCCAACCAAAAGTTTTGGAAGAAACAATCAGAATCGCTATCAGTGATATTGAAACGATAGAAATTGAATGAAATTTAAACCTTAAAGGGCCTTTTATAAAGAATGGAAGTATTGAAAAAGAAATGATTATCAATAAAAGTAAATACACGTGAGAGTATAGGAATGAAACTAATGACTGTTGTAAGAAAACTTCAGAATCTAACTTTAAGTTTGCTGGGTAGTAAAAAATTGATATAGCAGACTTTAGAAAATAATTAAAACTATTTTTTAGAATAAGTAAATTATCTCCAATAGACCCGCGCACTTCATTCGCAAAGGTAATTATCGTTATTTGCAATGCATTTCCAACTATGGCTGAGAATATTAATGCTTTTTTCAATCCATAAGCTCTTAAATTAATGAGAGCCTTAAACAAGATAACAAATAGAACGATAATTCCAAATGGTGTCGAAGCTGCATGCAGGAAAACAGTAAATACGAGAGCGAAATAGATTTTGCGATTTTTGGGTTCAAGCCATGCGTTATTTGAAAAAATGATAACTAAATATGCTGTAACAATTAAATACAATGAGGAATGAACATTAATTACTTGATCTGAAGATATCGCAAGAATATAAGGAACAACCACTGCCATAAAAGTTGTGCTTTTACCATATTCTTTTTCTAGAATTAAATAAACCAAAAACGATATTAAAAAAATTACAATAAAATAAAGAAGGTTATTTACTAGTGCCCAATTTTCAACTGCAAAATAGTGAACTATAAGCGAGATAATTCTTGGGTAAAGCAGTAAGTATCCTGAATAACTATCTGTTAGGCAAGAAAATAAATTTGATTTTAAATTACAAACTACTAGTAGGCCATCTTCGGCCCATATGTTATTAACTAAAAAATCTTTTTCCCCAAGAAACATTCTGGTAAATGAGATTAAAACTGTTGAAAGACCAGTAATCGTTGGCCAAAAAAATTTATTGAAATAAGTTGATTTCACAACTTTTCAGCATATTTTTATTCCAAAATTCTTGCTACGGACAAAACGGATATTTAATTTATATTAATTTATGGGCAATCGGTATTGGACAAATTCGGACACTGGAGTGATGGAGTCATAGAGCACTCTTGCAGTCTTATTAAACTCTTGTGTTGTCCAATAAATTCTCTTAGATTTTTTTTCTTTTGCTAAGTCGAATACTTTCTCCATCAAAGCTCTTCCCACGCCTTTACCCCTGATGTTTGGATCAACAAATAAGTCTTCTAAGTAGCAGTAATCAGTTTCGGTCCAAGTTGATGGTCTAAATAGACAGTGAGTAAATCCGATAACTCCATCTTCGTTTTCTGCAACAAAACCAAACATTTTTAATTCGTTATTGATTAATCTTTTCCAAGTTAATTCTGTTTGTTCAGGTGAAATTGTTGATTTATAAAACTCTAAATATCCGGCCCATAACTTAAGCCATTGGCTTTTGTCTTTTTCTTCAATTGCTCTAATTGTTAAAGTCATAATCGAATTAAAGTTGAGATCTAACAGACCAGAGTTCTGGCATGGTTGGCTTAAATAGTGTCGTAATTAAATATTGAGCTCCACTTGATCCACCAGTTCCCACTTTGGCTCCAATCGTTCTTTCCACCATTTTCACATGACGATAGCGCCATTCTTGTTGACCTTCGTCAATATCAACAAGTTGTTCTAGTAACAAGCTTGCTTCTGGGTCTGTTTTATAAGCAGCTAAAATTCCTTTTTCTACCCCAGCATTTAATTCATATTGCTTTGTTACATCTCGATCTAACACTTCTTTTGGAATATCGTGTTTTCTTCGTGACAACAGATTAAGCACACATTCCCATAAACTTGGCTTAGTTAATAATTCATTTATTTCTTTAAAGTCTCTTGATGCAGGATCAAAATGAGAACTCATTGAAGAATCTCTTCGACCAAGTATTGCTTCGACTTTTCTAAATTGTGATGATTGAAAGCCACTACTTGATTCAAGGCGACCTCGGAACGAATTGAATTGCAAAGGTGTCATCGTTTCTAAAATATCGATTTGAGCAACTAAAGTTTTATAGATTGTTCTAATTCGTCCTAATACAGCTAAAGTTTCAAATAATTTATCTTGATTAAGTAAAACCATGGCCCGTTTGAATTCATGAATCAATTGCTTGAACCAGAGTTCATAAGTTTGATGAATCACAATAAAAAGCATTTCGTCGTGCTCAGGACCATCAGATACAGGGTTTTGTAATTCCAGTAGCTCGTTGACCTTCAAATACGAAGAATAGGAAAGAGAAGCCTGGTATTTGGAATCTGACATAGACCAAAGCCTACGCAAGTCCTAGCATTTGTCCATGATCACTCAAGCCCAGGTG
>JBJOOK010000059.1:0-4383 GCA_046051325.1 Actinomycetota bacterium
TTCTTGGCACCATCACAACAGGATCAGGACCTCATTCCGGTGATGAAATAGCTGCAAGATTTAATCTTGATATAAGAGTTATTGCCTGGCTTCATGCAGACTCAGTCTTACTATTTGTTGGATTAGTTGTTGGACTTCTTGTGATATCAAGAATTAACCCAGAATCAAAACAGATTTACAAAATAACTAGGACGCTCTTTATTATTTGTCTAGTTCAAGGATTTATTGGCTATGTTCAATGGTTTAGTGGATTGCCTTGGATACTGGTTTCATTTCACGTTATTGGAGCAGTTATAACTTGGATTGCGATTACTAATTTGGCACTTTATTCAAGCAATACGTTGCTTAAGCGCCTTAAATAAATCCATTCCAGCTGCTGGTCTAAATTGCATAAACAGCCAAGGCTCAGTTAGCTCTAATTCCATTAGTACTAATTTCTCATCCATTCTCACAACATCGACTCGTGCAAAAAGTAGATCGTTCCATTCACTTACCGTATTTGAAATAGTTTTTACAATCTCTCTTACTTCATTTGTTATTTCTAATTGACCAGCGGCATCTCCATGGCCACCTTTGGTGAGAGCTGGCACCTTCTTAGCCACATGACTGATTTCACCATCTATGACAATAATTGCCTTCTCCCCTTCATCATCAACACTTGAAATATAAGGTTGAATGATTGCGGTTCTATTGGCTTCAAGAATTTTTTTAACAAATGCAATAGCTTCATCTTTTGTTGCCGCTTTCCCAGCTAAACGCGCACCAGCTCCAACCGTTGGTTTAATTGCAATTGAGTCAGCTTTTTCAAAAGCCCAACTAATGGCAGGCAAAGCTTCATCGATGCTGCTGGCAAATTTGGTGGGAATAATTGGAACTCCTTTACCCTCCAGCACGGAAAGATATTTTTTGTCGGTGTTCCATCTCATTACATCGTAGGAATTAAAAAGTTTTGTTTTAGTTTCCACTGTTTTTGCAAATTCTAAGAATTCATCTCGAACTGGAACATAATCCCAAGTGGATCTAATAACGGCTGCATCAAAAGATTCCCAGGCAATACTTTTATCGTTCCAATCGGCAAAGACCAAATCGATATCTAATTGAGCAGCAGCCTCTGTGGCAAAAGGAATATCTAAATCTGGATCTGGATCTGTGGGGTTGTCATTTCCAACAACATAAGCAATTTTCATTTAGTTCAAATTCAACAAAGGATCTAGTCCGATGAGAAAGAAAAGAAGGGCAAGCCATGTAATTGACCAATGAAATAGCTTCATTGGGTTGATGTCTAGATCATCACTCTTAGCACGATTTCTTAATGCATAAACCTCGCGCATAAATATTAAATTCAGAACTATTGCACCAAGTACATAAACAATCGAAAGTTCACTAACTAAAGGCAAAACCAAAGTGGTGGCGACCATGATCCAGGAATAAATCGTTATTTGACTAGCAACTTTTTCTCGATCGGCAACAACTGGAAGCATTGGAATTCCAGCATTTTCATAATCTTTTCGATATTGCATTGATAATGGCCAGTAATGCGGTGGTGTCCACCAAAACACAATCAAGAACAAAACAATGGGAGCCAAACTAATCGAATTAGTAACTGCTGCCCAGCCAATCAAAACGGGAAAGCAACCAGCTGCACCTCCCCAGACGATGTTGGAAGAAGTTCTGCGCTTTAAAAGCAATGTGTAAACACAAACATAGAAAACAATTGCACTAGCCGCAAACAATGCAGACAAAATATTTACTTGACTCACAAGCCAAATTACTGACGAAAGGGAAAGTATGATTCCTAAAGCCACAGCACCTCGAACAGAAACTTTTCCGGTGACTAAAGGTCTATGAGCAGTTCTATCCATTAACGCATCGATATCACGATCAACAACATTATTTAAAGCATTTGCTCCTCCAGCAGCCAAAGCTCCACCAATTAGAGTTGCTAACACCAAATACCAATCAGGCCAACCGTTTGAAGCCAAAAACATTGTTGGAACGGTTGTGACAAGAAGCAATTCGATAATTCTTGGTTTTGTTAAGGAAACATAACTTTTGATAACGGAAAATAAACTAGAAGGTTCTTGATTCAAATTCAAGATTGGCTCGTCAATTTTTCTCATACCTAACTAACGCTACCTGAATAGCAGTTATGGCGCGTTCCTTGGATTGTGTGACCAGCAACTCATTAGGCTAGGGATAACTAAAGCCTCGAGAATTGGAACTCTAGAACCGACATGAGTATCTCCGCCTGGACCGAACTTGACGACAAATCTGTAAAAGTAGCTCGCGCACTTGCATTAGACGCTGTTGAAACCGCAGGTCATGGACATCCAGGAACCGCTATGGCTCTTGCTCCTGTTGCGCATCTTTTGTTTAACAAGTTCATGAATCACTCCCCCGAAAATCCTGAATGGTTTGCTAGAGATCGATTTATTCTTTCTTGTGGCCACGCCAGCATGCTTTTGTATTCCCAACTATTTCTAAATGGCTACGGATTAGAAATTGATGATTTAAAGAATTTTAGAAAAATGAATAGTTTAACTCCAGGACATCCTGAGTTTCAACACACAAAAGGTGTTGAAATGACAACTGGACCTCTGGGACAAGGAATGTCTTCCGCCGTTGGAATGGCTATTGCTTCAAGATATTGGCGTCAATTTTTTGATGCAAAAACAGCCACTAATCAAAGTATTTTTGATAACTACATTTATGTTGTTGCAAGTGATGGAGATTTACAAGAAGGAGTAACTTCAGAAGCCTCATCTATTGCTGGACATTTAGGACTTTCTAATTTGATTGTTATTTACGATGACAACCGAATCAGTATTGACGGTGACACAAATCTTGCTTTCACAGAAGATGTCGCTGCTCGCTATCGCGCATATGACTGGGATGTACACACAGTTGAATTAGGAACTGATGGTCAAGTAGACATCTCAGATTTGTCTAAGGCTATTGAATCATCAAAGAAGTCAGACAAACCAAGTTTTATTCGACTTAAAACTATTATTGCTTGGCCCGCTCCAAATGCTAGAAATACAGCCGCTTCTCACGGTGCACCACTTGGGGAAAGTGAAACGAAGTTAACTAAAGAAGCTTTAGGTTTTGAACAAGATAAATCATTCCAAGTTTCAGACGAAGTTCTGAAATACACCCGTCAAACTAAAACTAGAGGAAACGAACTATTCAAGCAATGGAATGACAAATTCCAATCCTGGTCAAGTGCTAATCCTGATCTTGCTAATGATTATCAAAGATTAGTAAAGGGTGAATTAACTAAAGATATAGATAAGAAATTAACTGTATTTGAATCCGGTTCCAGTGTTGCCAGCAGAAAAAGTGGCGGGACAATTTTAAATGAATTAGCGGCAAATCTTGTTGAATTAGTAGGGGGATCAGCAGATCTTGCCGAAAGTAACGGCGTTGCTTTAAAGAATGCTCTTTCAATGCAAAAGACAAATTCCGGTATTGCAAATTCTGCTATTGGCGGCAAATACTTACATTTTGGAATTAGAGAACATGCAATGGGTTCAATAATGAATGGAATGGCACTTTATGGATTCACTCGTCCTTTTGGTGCAACTTTCTTAATTTTTAGTGACTATCAAAAACCTGCCATAAGACTTGCCTCTTTAATGCAACTTCCAGTCACCTACGTCTGGACACACGATTCAATTGGTTTAGGCGAAGATGGGCCAACACATCAACCTGTAGAACAGCTTTGGTCATTGCGTTCAATTCCAGGTTTTGCAGTTGTTAGACCTTGTGATGCAAATGAAGTAGCCGTTTGTTGGTTAAAAATAATGGAAGATAGAAGACCGGCAGGAATAGTTCTCACCAGACAAAACATTCCAACTCTGGATAGAAAAATTAATGCTCCAGCGATAAACGCTCAAAAAGGAGCTTATGTTTTACAAGACGCTCCTAATTCAAATCCTGACGTAATTTTGATTGCTACTGGATCAGAAATTGAACTGGCATTAAGCGCCCAAAAAGAATTGAATTCCCAATCCATTAATACTCGAGTTGTGTCAATGCCGTGTGTGGAATGGTTTCAGGATCAGCCAGCAAGTTATCAAGAAAGTGTTTTGCCAAAAAATGTTAAGGCCAAAATTGCAATTGAAGCTGGATCAACCTTTGGTTGGTATCAATTTGTAGGTCTTGAAGGTGGCGTTATTGGGCTTGATCACTATGGAGCAAGTGGCAAACCTGATTTGTTGTATAAAGAATTTGGAATTACTGTAGATAAGATTGTTGCTAAAGCTAAAGAATTAAAGAAATAAATCTTTAACGATCTCCGCGTAATTTATCGATAGCTTCAGCTAATATCGCATCGCCATCTTTATCATCACGTCGTTCTTTAACGTAAGCCAAATGAGTTTT
>JBJOOK010000060.1:0-4340 GCA_046051325.1 Actinomycetota bacterium
TGGAAAAGTCAGATGTCACTTCATATCAAATATTGATGAAACCGAAATCTCGACAACACTTAAGAATCTAGAAGCATCAACCACTTTGCTAGTAATTACCAGCAAAACATTTTCAACTGTAGAAACCATGACCAACGCAAATTATGCGAAGAAATGGTTAATTAAATCGCTAGGAACGTCAAACATCGACCAACATCTTGTTGCTATAAGTACTGATACCAAAGCGTGCAAGGAATTTGGCATAGATAAACAAAACGTATTTCCATTCTGGGATTGGGTTGGTGGACGATACTCGCTTCTAAGTTCGGTAGGAATCTCAATTGCACTGGGGTATGGATCAGATGTATTCACAAGTATTCAAAAGGGTGCTTCAAAGATCGATGAGAACTTACAAAAAATTGATTTCAAAACAAATCCTATATTTATACATGCAGCGATAAGTTTATGGAATCTTAATGTTATGAAATTTGGTTCGTTAGCAGTAATTCCTTATGCAAGTGCACTTTCTAGATTTCCTGCTTTCCTTCAACAATTATGGATGGAAAGTAACGGCAAGTCTGTGGATAAAGATGGCAATAAAATTAAATTGAGCACTTGTCCAGTGATTTTCGGTGAACCAGGAACTAATTCACAACACTCATTTTTCCAAATGCTTCACCAAGGAACCGAAGTTATTCCTGTTGACTTCATAGTTGTCAAAAGTGGAATGGGGCAAGACCGTAATTTTCAAGATTCACTTCTCGCTAACGCGTTAGCTCAAGCCTCAGTATTGGCATTTGGAAAAACGAAAGCAGAACTAAAGTTGGAAAATGTCGATCAAGAACTGATTAATCATAAAGTTATGCCTGGAAATAGACCATCGATGATTTTATCCTTAACGAAATTAGATCCATCAACTCTTGGCCAACTTGTGGCTTTTTATGAAGCTAGTGTTATTTTGCAAGGCTTGATGCTAAACATCAATTCATTTGATCAATGGGGCGTCGAACTAGGCAAGAAAACTGCGGTGAATGTCTTACAAAGCATAAAGAATATAAATGAATCTAAATTTGACTCTTCAACAACCAATCAAATAGCAACGTATCGGAAACTTAATCCCTAGTTCGTCTTTTTAAGTATCGTTCAAATTCGCGAGCAATTGCCTCACCACTTGCTTCTGGTAAATCTGAAGCATCAACTGTAGATTCAAGTCTTGTTACATATTCGCTAATTTCTTCATCTTCTGCAGCAAGCTCATCCACACCGTCTTGCCACGCTCTAGATTCATCAACCAAATCATCTAAAGGAATTGAAATATCTAATAAATCTTCTAGTTTAGAAATCAAAGCAAGAGTTCCTTTTGGATTTGGGGGAGAAGAGACATAGTGAGGAATTGCAGCCCATAGGGAAATACTTGCGATATCTCTATCGGTTGCACCATCTTGTATGACACCAATAATTCCTGTTGGACCTTCATAGGCTGAAGGTTCAAAATCTAAAATGTCACTTAATTCAGGAGTAGAAGCAACTGTTGTCACTGGAACTGGTCTGGTGTGTGGAGCATCAGCTAAAAGTGCACCACATGAAATAACAAGGGATGTTTCGTAATCGTCGAAAATATCTAACAACTCAGCAACATATGAACGCCATTTCATATTTGGTTCAATACCTTGTACTAATAAAATTGGATTTGGAGAACCTGGAGGTTCGGCTAAAAAGATTTTTGTGGTAGGCCAATCAATAACTCGATTGCCATCATCGGTCAAGCGAACTCTTGGACGAGCAACTTGATAGTCGTAATAATTATCTGGATCCAGACTGCCAATTTCAGTTGCATCCCAAACTTCAATTAAATGATCTACAACATTGGATGCAGTTTCACCCGCGTCATTCCATCCCAAGAACGCGCAAATTGCCACAGGGTTTTTGGCTAGATAACCCTTAATGGTTTTTATCTCTAAATTCACATGCCTCCGTAGAGCATTCTGCATCGAAATCTGTGATATCCAAAGTAGTCTCTCAGGTAGCCAAACTTTTCAAGACATCCGGCTTTTGCTTGATGGTCAAAGTCCGAATTAGGAGCGTTATTCGTGCGCGCATTGTTGATCGACATGGATGGAACTTTAGTTGAAACAGAAACTCGTTGGTGGCAAGCAGAGATTGAGGTAATGGAACGCCACGGTTCGACTTGGACAACTGATGACCAAAATCAAGCAATAGGTGGCCCTCTTCAAGCTGTAGCTGATTACATGGCTGCAAAAGCCAACTCAGATGCCAAAAAAATGTATGACGAAATTGTTGATGCGATGTTTCAGTCATTTACAAACAATCCTCCAGTTTTGCAACCTGGTTGGGCAGAAGTTTTGGAAGAAGCAGTGAAAGAAAAATTAAAGATTGCACTGGTAACGGCATCAAATCGTTTATTAGCAGAGGCTTTACTTAAATCCACTAAGTTGGATCGATATTTCGAGGTCGTGGTTACTTCAGATGATCTGCCAAGAACTAAGCCGCATCCTGATCCATATTTACATGCTGCAGAATCTTTTGGTTTAGATGTTTTAGAATGCTTAGCATTTGAGGATTCCAACACGGGAATTTCGAGTTCTCTTGCTGCCGGAATGCCGACTATCGCAGTGCCAGAAAGAGTGTTGCTGGATGCAAGAAGAGGAATGAGAATATTTAATGGAATGAAAGGCTTAGATATTTCTTACCTTCGCCAAGTTCATAAAGAATTAGTTAAAGAATGGCAAGAAATCTAAGGTTATTTAAATGCTGGACAGATTGATTTAAAGTAGCAGTAATCACACAATTTTGTAATGTTGGTTGGCCATTCATTTGTTTCTTTAGAGCGCTGAATTTGAGAAGCAACAGCTTCCACTTTTTTTAAAGTGAGATGCAATTCTTGCTCAGTGGGTTCATAAGTAAGTATCTGAGAGTCTTTTAAGTAGATAAGTCTTAATAGTTTTGGTATTTCTTTTGTTGATTTGAATATGACGAGCGCATAGAACTTAAGTTGAAACATGGCTTTTGAACTGAAATTTTCTTTTGGACTTTTACCTGTTTTATAGTCATTAATTCGTAACCAACCTTGTGGGGATTCATCAATTCGATCAACATAACCCTTTATTTTCAGATTATCTGTCAAATCAAATTCAATGAGTTCTTCTGTAGATTTTGGTTGAATTCTTGAAGGATCTTCTAACGCGTAGTAGTTGGCAATGAGTGTTTTAACTTCTTCAAAAAGAACGTCTAATCTTTCTTGCGGTATCTCGACAGATTCAGTAGGAGGAAAAGGTATTTTTTCATCTAGTGCACATATCAATTCTGGTTCAAGCTTGAGTAATTCTTGCCAGCATTCATTAGTTAATGAAACAGCTTTTGTGAAATCACGATCTGATGGAGCATTCTTGAAAATCTTTTCTAAAATAAGGTGAACCAAGGAACCTCTAAGTGCATCTAAGCCTGGTCTTTCAACCATCTTGTCAATTGCTCGATATTTGTATAAAGCAGGGCATTGTTGGTAGTCAGAGATACGTGAAGGTGAAAGTTGAAGCATTTCTTTTTCTGGCATGAGTCAACCATAGGCTCAAACACTGACAATTTGTCTTCTTTCGTAGACTTTTGTGAATATGAATATTTCTCTTGGTGCTTTAGTGACGATCACAGACCAAAAAGGTAGATCGCACACTGTCACCCTTGAATCAGGAAAGCAATTCTTCACAAATCATGGGTCTATAAATCATGATGAAATCCTTAACGCTGGTGAAGGCGGAGTAGTTGCAAGTTCTAGTGGAATGCTTTACACAATTTTTACTCCCGCATTACAAGATTTTGTTGTTGGTATGCCCAGAGGTGCTGCAGTTATTTATCCCAAAGATGCGGCTCAAATAGTTGAGCTAGGGGATATGAAACCTGGTTCTAAAGTTCTAGAAGCTGGAGTAGGTTCTGGTTCTTTAACATTGCATATTTTAAGAACAATTGGAGACTCAGGTTCCTTAACATCTTGTGAGATAAGGGAAGAATTCTTAAAGGTAGCAAGTAAAAATGTTGAACGATATTTAGGTTACATTCCTAAGAATTGGAAACTTGTTTTAACTGATATTTCAGAATTCTCAAGTGATGAAAAATTTGACTGCATTGTTCTAGATCTTTTAAATCCCTGGGACATGATTGATGTTGTCTACAAACATCTTCGACCTGGTGGTCACTTCGTTTCATATCTAGCAACCACTACACAGATGTCAAAATTAGTTGAAGCTCTAAAAGAAACCAATAACTGGACCGATGCAATTGCATCAGAGACTCTCTATCGCGAATGGCACTTGCAAGGTCTTGCAGTTCGACCAAAGCATCGAATGAAC
>JBJOOK010000061.1:0-4285 GCA_046051325.1 Actinomycetota bacterium
GTTTTCCTGGGGCTTATTAGCACCTGTTTTGTTCTTCTTCATTTTAATGAGCGTTGTTCCAACAATTTGGATGTTTGGTTTAGCTTTTTATGATTACACCTTAACTTCAGCAAATAAACCAAAACTAATTGGTTTTAAAAACTTTGTCGATTTCTTAGCAAACCAACAACTAGCAGGATCTGTTTCTAGAACATTTATTTTCTTACTTTCTGCAGTTGTTTTACAAACTATTTTAGGAATTTTAATTGGTGTTTTGTTTTGGAAAAACGACAAGATGCCAGGACGTCGCCTAGCTTTAACACTTTTCTTTACCCCAATGGTAGTAACACCAATTGCAACTTCATTGTTTTGGAAATTTATTCTTGATCCAACATTGGGTGTTATAAATTATTTTGTTTCTGTTTTAGGTTTTGAAAGATTTGATACTTTAACTGATCAAACTTTGGCTTTCCCAACTCTAGTTTTTGTGGACACCTGGATGTGGACACCGTTTATGACCTTGATGACTTTGGCTGCTCTTGGCTCTGTTCCAAAAGCTGAATTAGAAGCAGCACAAGTTGATCGCTTGCCAATCACTCGTTTGATCAGAACCGTTATTTGGCCACACGCAAAATTCATTTTAGGTTTGGGAATTTTGCTTAGAACTATTGATGCTTTCAAGACTATGGATTTGGCATATGTAATGACTGGTGGAGGACCAGGAGATCGAACAGAACTAATTGCAGTTTCCTTGTATCGTTTTGCATTTAAATCATTTAAATTAGGTTATTCATCAGCAGTGTCAGTCTTCTTGATGTTCATTGCAATCGCCTTGACTTCGATTTATCTATATATTTTGAATGCTAAAAAGAAATCTGAGGCATAAAATGGCTGAGACTATTTTCAAACCAAAACGTAAATCAGGCCCAATTAAATTTGCCACTCTTGGTGCTTGGGGTATTTCCATACTTTTCTTCCTTCCGGTTGCTTGGATTGTTTCCACCGCATTCAAACCAAAGGAAAGCATTGTTGTTTCTCCTCCAGTATTCGTTTTTAAACCAACACTGGATAACATCACCGAAGCTTTAAGTTTTGATAATACTTTGGATTACTTCACTCACTCCATTGTTTATTCATTTGGATCTGTGATCATTGCAATTTTGGTTTCTTACCTTGCTGCTTATTCCTTCTCCAGATACAAACCAGCAGGAACTGACTTCTTAATGTTCTTGTTGCTTTCCACAAGATTTGTGCCCGCAGCAGCTTTCGTTGTGCCTTATTTCCAATTATTTAACCTTTTGAAATTAAAAGATTCCTACATTGGTTTGATTGCTTTTTATGCAATGTTTTCCATTCCATTCTCAGTTTGGATCTTAAAAGGATTCCTCGATGGAATCTCCCAAAGATTTGACGAAACAGGATTGGTTTATGGTGCATCTCGTTGGCACATTATGTTTAAAGTAATTTTGCCTCAAGTAAAACCAGGTTTAGTGGCATCCTTTGTATTTAACATTTTGTTTGTGTGGAATGAATTCTTGTTCAACTTCCAACTAGGTGGAGCAAAAACATTTGGTATCCCAGTTGGCTTGTTCACAGGTTCAACTAAAGGTGGAGCAATTGATTGGGCATATGTTGCTTCAATTGGAACTCTTTACGTAATGCCACTTGTGATCGTAATTTATGCCTTCCAGAAATATCTATTAGTCGGACTAACCTTCGGAACTGTGCGAGGTGAGGTATAAATGTCAGACGTAGTTAAAACCAACAAACCTCCATTTGCAGCTCGTGCACAAAGAATAAACATTTATTTATTACTTGTTGCTCTTTTAATGTTGGCCCAACAATTTACCTACACAATTTATGTGTGGGGCTTTAGATTGCTTTTCGTAGTTGTAACCATTCAAGTTGCGTTAGGAAACATTAATCCTGATTGGAATGGCAAGAAAACCTTGAAGAAGACTTTAGTAATTCTTTTGGTTATCGTAGTAATTTTCGTGTTTTCCATAATTGTCACACCGTATTTGATCGAGCTCGGCAGACCTAAGAAGAATTACTAAACAGGAGACTATTAAAAATGGCCGATTTAGCGTTAAAAGTCTCAGGACTAACAAAGTCCTATGGCAACAAAGTTGTGTTAGATGATCTTTCTTTCACAGCTTCTATGAATGATTTTTCAGTAATTTGTGGAAAACCAGGAAATGGTAAATCTGTTTTAGTTAGAACCATCATGGGATTAGAACCAGTTGATTCAGGATCCATCATTGTGCGTGGTCAAGATGTTGCAAAAGCATCTGCTGGAGATAGAAACATTGGTTATGTGCCACAAAGCTTTGCTCTTTATCCTCACTATTCAGTTTTAGAAAACATTGAATACCCATTAGTTTTATCAAAAGCAAGTGAAGCAACCAGAAAAGAATCAGTTGAAAGAGTTGCTGAACTTTTAAGAATTAAAGATCTATTGGGTAAAAAACCAGAACAACTCTCCGGTGGACAAAAGCAACGAGTAGCAATTGCTCGAGGACTTGCAAAAGCCACAGATGTTTATGTTCTAGATGATCCATTGGTTGGTTTGGACTTTAAACTTCGCGAAAGATTAATTGATGATTTAAGAAAAACTCAAGAAGAACTAAAAGTTTCTTTTGTTTACATGACTTCAGATCCACTAGAAGCTTTGTCATTAGCAAAGACTGTAATGATTCTTGCTCAAGGAAAAATTGTGCAACAAGATTCTCTTGATGTGGTTTATGACGCACCAAATTCTATTGCCAGCATGAACTCCATTGGTTTTCCAGAAGCAAATATTTTGCCAGCAGAATTAAGTGGTACTACTTTAAAAACAATTTTGGGAAGTGTGAAAGTAAATTCTGATTCAAGTGCAACCAAGGTTGTGGCAGGAATTAGACCAGAAGGCTTCACAGTTGGAAAAGATGCCAATTCATTTAATTGCAAGGTTTCCCTCATGGAAAACCTAGGTTCAGAATTTGCTGTTTATTTCACCATTGGCGATAAAGATTTAGTGACCGTAGTTTCTCGAACCGACACCCAAGCTTTAAGTAAGTTACAAGCTGGTTCAGTAGATATCTCAGTAAAACCAGAAGCAGTTGTTTTATTCGATGCAAATTCAGGCAAGCGAATTGGTCAAGGAGTTTCACATGTATGACATAAAACTTCAAGGTATCACCAAGAAATTTGAAGCCTTTACTGCGGTAAACGATATTAATTTCACTATTCCAAAATCTTCAGTAACAGTTTTACTTGGACCATCTGGTTGCGGAAAAACAACTTTGATGAGAATGATCGCAGGCTTAGAAAGCCCAACAGAGGGACGAATTTTATTTGATGATCACGATGTCACAGATGTATCAACTAGAAGAAGAAATATTGGAATGGTTTTTCAATATCCAGTAATTTATCGTGGCACAAGTGTTAGAAAAAACTTAGAATTGCCTTTGTTGTCAGAAAAACTCAGCAAAGCTGAAATGGACAAGCGCGTTGATGAAATTGCAGAAATTCTCGGGTTACAAGACGTATTAAAACGCCAAGTTGAAGAACTAGATAATGGAACTCGTCAAAAAATTGCAGTAGGTCGTGAAGTTGCCCGTCAACCAAAAATCATTTTATTTGACGAACCAATCACTAACATTGATTTGACTTCTAAATTGGAATTAAAGCGAAGCCTGAAAGAATTATTTGGTCGCTTGAAACAAACAATTGTTTATGTAACACATGATCAAACTGAAGCTATGACTTTGGCTGACCAAATTGCTTTGATGCAAGATGGTGTTATCACCCAATGTGATTCACCAAAAGAAATTTATGAGAACCCAAACAGTCAATTTGCTGGTTGGTTCTTAGGAAACCCAGGTATGAACTTTGTGCCTCCACAATTTATTAACGTGTCTGGTTCAAAAATTACCTCACCTTTGTTTTCTCAAACAATTGACTTTGGTTCCAAAGCTTCAAGTGCTGACACCTTTGGTGTGAGAGCAGAAGGAATTAACGTTTCAACTACTGAGACAAAAGGTGGAGTACAAGCAAGAGTAACTCGCAAATCAATTGGTGCAGGTGGCCAATACTTACTTGATCTAGCAGTTGGATCTCTTTTGATTAAAGCTCGTGTTTCTCACTCAGTTGGAAGATCTGCCAAAGATGCAGTGTGGACCTCAATCGAATCTGAAAACATCACCTTCTTCGATAAATCAGGTAAGGCTCTTTAGTTCTCGTATTTAGCCTCAAAAGTTGATCAAGACTAGAGTGTAAATATGTTCTATTTCGGCACCAATACCAAACAACAACTCAACCAAGA
>JBJOOK010000062.1:0-4153 GCA_046051325.1 Actinomycetota bacterium
GACCAAGTTTCTGGGAGCGTGGTGCATGAGTAACACAACAGCAAATAAGAAAACTCCTGCTGCATATAACTATGTAGATAGCAGAGTTGGTTTTTCAGCTGCATTAAAGCGCAATATGCGCAAAGTGTTTCCCGATCATTGGTCATTCATGCTTGGTGAAATCGCACTGTATTCATTCATCATTTTGCTACTTACTGGAACTTTCTTAACTCTTTGGTACAAGCCATCTATGACTGAAGTTATTTACAACGGTTCATACATTCCTCTAAAGGGAATTCCAATGAGCGAAGCTTATGCCTCAACTTTAGAAATTACATTTGATGTTCGTGGTGGAATGCTTCTTAGACAAATACATCATTGGGCTGCATTGTTTTTCATTGCTGCCATGGTTGTGCATTTATTAAGAGTCTTCTTCACAGGTGCCTATAGAAAACCACGTGAATTTAACTGGTTACTAGGAATTGCTTTACTAACTCTTGGTCTTCTTGCTGGTTTTTCTGGTTATTCATTACCTGATGATTTACTTTCAGGAGTTGGATTAAAGATTGCTTCAGGAATTATTCAAGCTCTTCCAGTTGTTGGAACTTGGGCTTTGTATTTCCTCTTTGGTGGAGAATTCCCTGGAACCGAAGTTATTTCTCGTCTATATTCAATACACATTTTGTTACTACCGGGTGCAATTTTGGCTTTAGTAACTGCACATTTATTACTGGTCTGGACTCAAAAGCACACTCAATATCCAGGTCCTGGCAGAACAGAAAAAAATGTTGTTGGTTATCCATTGCTACCTGTTTATACCGCTAAAGCTGGTGGATTTTTCTTCATCGTATTTGGGGTGACAACTTTGTTAGGTGCCCTTGTCACAATTAACCCAATTTGGTTATACGGTCCATACACACCAGATCAAGTAACAGCTGGATCACAACCTGATTGGTACATCGGATTCTTAGAAGGATCTCTTCGAGTAATGCCAGCAATTGAATTTAATATTTTCAACACCTGGACATTTTCACCAAACGTGCTAATTCCTGCATTAATTCTTCCAGGATTAATGTTTGCACTTATGGGTGCTTATCCATTCCTTGAAAGCTGGATTACTGGAGATAAAAGAGAACACAACTTGTTAGATCGTCCAAGAAATGCACCAACAAGAACTGCTCTTGGCACAATGTCTCTTTCTTTCTACATCTTGTTATGGATTGGTGGCGGAAACGACATCATTGCTATGGCATTTAACATGTCAATTAATGCCATTACTTGGTTTATGAGAGTGGCCTTAATTGTTGTTCCACCTTTGGTATTCATTGCTACCAGAAGAATTTGTCTTGGATTGCAAAGAAAAGATCTAGATAAATTGCTACACGGTAAAGAAACTGGTCGAATTCTTAGACTTCCAGAAGGTGGATTCGTGGAAGTTCACGAACCAGTAACTGAAGCAGAATTACCAAAACTTCTGGCCCGTGAAACCTATCCTGTTTGGGAATTGCCTCAAAAAGTTGATGCTAATGGAATTAAAACTCCAAAGTATCGCCGTCAATTAATGAAAGCCAAGTTAAGTGCTTGGTGGACTAAGGGTGATCTACCAATTCCAACTATGAAAGAAATTCAATCAGGTCAACATCATGCTCATCAAGCCTTAGAACAAGCTCATGAATTTGGTGTAGAACCTGGTAAAGAAGAAGTTGTTACTTCAACAAATCACTAAGTAAAGATTAAAAAAGCCCCAACCTTATTTGGTTGGGGCTTTTTTTGTTTAGGTCAATTTCCAAATATACGATTGAAAAAACCAGTTTGATTTACTTCAGGCTCAGTACACGTACAGCGATCTGCTACAGGTACTCCTTGTAAGGCGTATTCAATGTGCTCTCCACAACCAGACCAGGTTGCTTTGCCGCATTTACGACATTGAACTTTGCTGCACATGAATAAGATTCCAGTTTCTATTGAATTAATTCAACAAATACCAGTCTAGTGTTTAATTTAAGGAACTATTAAAACCTGTCCTGCATAAACATTTGATCCATTAATCACGTTTAAGTCCATAATTTGGTCAATAACTGCGCGCGGATCAATTTCCGGATTCACCCGCGCTGCAATGGTCCAAAGAGTCTCTCCTGGTGCAACCACAATTTGAGTGGTTGTTGAATTTGATGCTTCATTAGAAGCTTTGGCACTTGCTGTTGCAATGCCGAAAAGGGAAACCAGTGAGATTGCGAGCATGGCTGCAAAGCTCAATGCGGAAACAAGCATTCGACCTCTACGGGTCAATTTGATAGGTGAAACGGCTACGGGTGCCAGGGTTGTCATAAAAGCCTCTCTTTCGAACACTTGTTCGATTATTGCATACCAGGTCGACATTTGGCAAGTTTAATCGAACAGGTGTTTGAAACATTTGTTCGAATGGGCTACTCTAGGGATATGACAAAAAACAACGTGAGTGAATTGCCTGATTCAGGCCCAGATGGCGATGGTCTAACCGCTCGCCAAAGACGCATTTTGGAAGTAATCGAGGAAGCCGTTCGAGATCGAGGCTTTCCCCCAACCGTTCGAGAGATCGCTGAATTAGTAGGCCTGGCCTCCCCAGCATCTGTTGCTCATCAACTTTCAGCTTTAGAAAGAAAAGGTTTTATTAAAAGAGATCCAAACTCTCCACGTGCCATTGATGTCATGATGCCATCTAAATCTGGAGTTGAGATTGATGGACTAATTGGCGGAGTAAGTGGAGAACAAACTCCTGATGCAGCATTTGTGCCACTAGTTGGTCGCATTGCTGCTGGTGGACCAATCTTGGCTGAAGAATCAATTGAAACTGTTTATCCATTACCTCGAGAACTAGTTGGAAATGGTGAATTATTCATGCTCACAGTTGTAGGAGATTCCATGATTGATGCTGCAATTTGTCATGGTGACAAAGTTGTTATCAAGAAACAAGATGATGCCCAAAATGGAGACATTGTGGCAGCCCTTCTTGGTGATGAAGCAACAGTTAAAACTTTAAAGCGTAAAGATGGACATGTGTGGTTAATGCCCGCAAATCCAGATTATGAACCAATTAATGGTGATCACGCCAAGATTCTTGGTCGTGTAGTAACTGTTATGAGAAAGCTTTAATTAGTTCTTAATCACTTAAGATGGTTTTGTGCTTAATTCTGCTTTAGCTCAAGGATATGTATTTCTAAGAGCTGCTCATTTTGGACCAACTGTAATTGTTACCGTCACTTCCTTTCTTTTGTCCCTCTCCCAATATTCAATAATTGATTCACTCAGAGTTGCTATCGCAATATTTGCAGGCCAATTAGTTGTTGGCTGGAGTAATGATTTTATCGATGCTCCCCTAGATATCGCAGCACAGAGAACGAAAAAACCTATTGTTAGTAAAGAAATAGATCCTGAACAATTAAAGAAATCAATTTTTGGTGCACTAGTTGCTGCTCTTTTGCTGTCTTTGTTTAGTCCATTGGGTTTAACTGGAACTCTGATCCACTTTCTGGGAATCTTGAGTGCAACGTTTTATAACCTTAAATTAAAATCAACAATTATTTCTCCACTTCCCTACATCATCTCTTTTGGATTGCTTCCTTGGGCAATTTATTTACCAGCAGGAAATCAGCCACCAATTTGGTTATTTATAGATTTCATGCTCATTGCTGTAGCTTTTCATTTCTTCAATGTTTTAAAAGATTTTCAATGGGATATCAATCAAGGAGTTTTGGGTCTTCCGCAGCGCCTAGGTCGAAATGCCAGTTTGGTTATTTCAATATCACTTGTAGTAATAGCAATATTCATTTTTCTCTTTCGAAGTTAAAACATTTGCCTACTTCCTGCAAATAAGATTCTCGTTATCTGCAGAAAGCTTTAAGGTTTAGTGGCTTGAACTTGAGAAATTCAACAGAATTACTCCAGCAACAATGAACGCGATTGCGGTGATTCGTGCTAAAGAAACCGGGTCTTTAAATATGATCATTCCTAAAATTGCTGTTCCTGCCGCACCGATTCCGGTCCAAACCGCATAAGCAGTTCCTATCGGAAGCACCTTTAGCGACCAACTTAACAGTGAAAAACTTCCGGCAGCAAAAACTATGAAGCCCAGACTTGGCCAGAGCTTTGTAAATCCATTAGAAAGTTTTAGCATCGTTGCAAAACCAACTTCAAG
>JBJOOK010000063.1:0-4355 GCA_046051325.1 Actinomycetota bacterium
TATGTTCAACGTTAACTTTCTTGATTATTACTTCTTGAATTCCTAATTCTTCACATTGTTTCTTTGCATTTAAAGCAACATCGTTTGATTCAGGAATTAATTGATGATCAACAATAATTGCGCCAACTTTTAGTTCTAATCTTTTTCCAACAACTAAAGTGGTCCAAACTAATGCTAATGAATCAGCCCCGCCAGAACACCCAACCAATACGTAATCGCCTGCGTCAAATTGCTTCAATAAATTTTGTACTGCATTTTGCATTTCAATTGGCGGATTAATCATTTTGTGATCGCACAATTACATTCAGCTAATTTGTTAAGCAAATTATCAATTGCTTCTCTAACATTTTCAGGCTGTTCTACTCTATTGACTAATACTGCAAATGAGAGGAAAAACTACACCTCGACCAGCAGAACCGTCTTCGTCAAATCTTTTTTTCAGTGTGCCCAATCCATAACCAGTTGGAAGTCCTGTAAATACTGACCAAAGGTCAGGAGAAATTGCAATTTCTGGTTTAACCATAAATTTTAATGTTTCACCCCGATTTTCTCTTATCACTTCGGGATTCTTAATACTTTTGTAAATTAGTTCACTGAAATCTGAAGGTGAAATTTTGTTGGATCTACTCAATCCACTTGCATCAGTAATAACGTTATCTACACTTGAAATTCCTAGCATTTCAACATCTTTTAATATTAATTCAGTTGCAGCACTGGTAGAAGGATCGTTTTCTGATACCAAAGAAGCAACTCGAGCAATAATTTCAGCATCTTGATTATTTGAAATCATCAAGATATCTTCAATAATTTGTGATACAGATTTTGAATATTGAATTGATAAATCAAATGCGCCTTCTGGAACAGTTTTTCTAAAGACTAAACCATTTACTTTGATGTTATTTTTGATTAAATAGAGGGCAAAAGTTTGTCCTGTTTTAATACTTGGATCTACCGGAGCTTGTCCAGGAGCTTTTGGGTCATCCAGATTTAATGCAGAAATTAAGTGAATTTCACTGCTCTGGAAATAATTTTCTTCCCAATCTGCAGGTCTTTGCAAGGGTCCTAAGATTGAATCATCAACAAAGACGTTAACTTCAAATACATTGAATTCTTTTAATTTTTGTGCAGTTTCTTTCGCTAAATCTGCTAAGTCTGCTTGAGTGGGATTGCTTTCTGTTCCAAGTTGAGGATCTGCTCCCCCAACCAAATAAACATTATTGTCAAGGTATTTAACTTTTGTCATAAATCTTGCATCAGGATCAAGAGTGATAGCAGTACTTGCTGCTGAATAAAGTTTTGTTAAAGATGCAGGAAGCATTGAGTTTTGGGCATTGCTTTCAAAAACTATCGATCCATCAGAAATATCTCTGATAGAAATTCCATAACCTGTTGAAAACAGTGGGTTACTAAGTTGGCTAGTAATTAAATCTTCAATTTTGGTTTTATCGCCCGCTACATATTTTGCTGGCTCAAGAACTGTGCTAGCTAATACGTTATTTTCTACCGCCAAGCTTGGAATTGAGCTTGAAGCGGCGAGCAAACAGAGAGCAAGAATAAGTGAAGTTTTCTTTGAACTCATAACTCAATAGTAAGTCACATCGATCATGTGCAATGTTTGCGTGAGTAATCAATGACTCACGTGATGAGCGTAACGTCATTTTTTTGAGCCTTAGTGAGAAGGCTTGCTATATATATAGCAAGATATGCACCATGAACCAATACTCAGCAAGCAAAGACTCATCGAACACATATCTCGACCACAAAGAAGTTGTGCCAATCCTGATTGGACTCATGCTTGGTCTTTTCCTAGCTGCTCTTGATCAAACAATTGTTGCCACCGCAATTAGAACTATTGGTGATGATCTCAAAGGTTTATCTATTCAAGCTTGGGCAACTACTGCTTATTTGATTACTTCCACAATCACAACTCCGCTATATGGAAAACTAAGTGACATATTTGGTCGTAAGCCATTATTTATTTGGGCAATCTCAATTTTCATTGTTGGTTCTGCAATGAGTGCATTTGCTGCGTCCATGTATCAATTAGCAGTCTTTAGAGCTATTCAAGGTTTAGGTGCTGGTGGATTATTCACTCTTGCCTTAGCAATCATTGGCGATATTGTTCCGCCACGAGAAAGATCAAAGTACCAAGGTTATTTCATTGCAGTGTTTGGTTCTTCAAGTGTGATTGGACCAATCGTTGGTGGATTTCTTGCAGGACAAGAAACAATTCTTGGATTAACTGGTTGGCGATGGGTTTTCTTTGTTAACGTGCCAATTGGTTTAGTTGCACTATTTGTTGTTAGTAGAACTCTTCATATTCCAAACTTTCAAAGAGTAGATCACGCTATTGATTGGTGGGGTGCGCTGTCTTTAACTACAGGATTAGTACCTCTGTTGCTAGTTGCACAAGAGGGAAGAATTTGGGGTTGGACTGGTACTAATTCAATTATTTGTTATGTAATTGGAATAGTTAGCTTGCTACTTTTTGTTTATTTTGAAAACAGAATGCAAGATGAAGCATTGCTGCCACTTCGTTTGTTTAAAGACAAAACTTTTTCACTAATTGCAGTAATCGGTGTAATTACTGGTGCGGGTATGTTTGGTGGATTAGCAATGTTGCCTCTTTATTTACAAATCGTCGGAGGAGCTTCTCCAACACAAGCCGGCCTTCAATTATTGCCACTTACTTTTGGAATTATGACTGGTTCTATTTTTTCAGGCACATTAATTTCTAAGACTGGAAAATACAAAATATTGCCAGTTGCTGGAACGATCATCTTGACTACTTCCTTAGCTTTGATGACAACATTTAATGCCGATACTTCTTATTGGTGGATTGCTGTCTTGTCCTATGCATTTGGAGTTGGACTAGGCGGTGTGTTGCAGCCATTAGTAATTGCAGTTCAAAATGCGGTTTCAATGAAGGATCTAGGTGTTGCAACTTCTTCGGTTACCTTGTTTAGACAACTTGGAGCAACCGTGGGAACTGCTGCATTTATTTCCATTTTGTTCGGCAGAGTTGGTAAAGAAACCTCTGATGCATTTGCTGCTTCTGTAGTGCAACCTGAATACCAAAAAGCATTACAAGATCCTGCTAACGCAGAAACTGTGGGCTTGTTGCAAGCAGCACAATCTTCTCCAAATGGATTTGATGACACCTCTTGGTTAGCTTCAGCTAATCGAATATTGATTCATCCGATTCTGGATGGTTTTGCAAATTCAATGTCATTAGTGTTTTTTGTTGGTGCCATTGTTGTTTCATTCTCAATAATCTTTGCGGTGATGTTGCCTAACAACAAACTGAAAGAACGTGGAGAAGGTGCAGCACCTGCTGCGCACTAACTAAATGAACTATTTAGTTCAAGGTTTACTTCTGGGTCTAGGAGTCGGTTTAGCTCCTGGGCCTTTATTAGCTTTGGTAATTTCAGCTTCTCTTCGTGGTGGAACCGCTCATGGTTTAAGAGTTGCTCTTTCTCCATTGATTACAGATTTACCAATAATTGTTATTTCGTTGTTTGTTCTGCAACAAGTAAATGACTCCGCAATTGGATTCTTAAGCATCGTAGGTGCTCTAGTTTTGGTTTATTTTGCTTATGAATCTTGGATGGCTGGAGCAACAGATCCACAAACAAATATAAACATTGATAACACTCTTGGCTCAACAAAAACAACTTTATTCAAAGCCATATTAACTAATTTTATTAATCCTTCAGCTTGGTTATTTTGGATGACTGCGGGGGGAACTCTTTTAACAGCTGGTTGGAATAAAGGTTTTTGGGATGCAGCAGGATTCTTATTTGGTTTCTATTTGTTATTAGTCGGCAGCAAAGCAATGCTTGCGTGGGGCTTAGGAACATCTCGAAACAAAATGCCTAAATGGGTTTATCAATTATTGGTAAGAATTGCTGCAGTGTTATTGCTAATTCTGGGAATTGAATTAATTCGTTCAGGAATTAATTACTTTTAATTAGCGAGGACGACGACGTCTTTCGTGTGGACGAGGTCTTGATCTTCTTTTTCTTGGTCCACCTTTTTGTTCATCGTGACGCTCTTTGGTAGCTGGAGCAATCCATGGTACTCCGCTTGGTTCACGAGCACCTGTTACTTCCATTAATTCTCTACCTGAAGGTTTAACGCGAGTAATTTTTGGTTTAACTCCTGCTTTATCAGTTAAGCCACGAACTGTGTTTTGTTGACGAGTTGTTGTCAGAGTTACTACAACACCAGATTCACCAGCTCTTGCTGTTCTTCCAGCGCGATGCAAATAATCTTTTGGATCTTGTGGTGGATCAACGTGAACTACTAATGAAACATCATCAACGTGAATTCCACGAGCTGCCACATCTGTTGCA
>JBJOOK010000064.1:0-4037 GCA_046051325.1 Actinomycetota bacterium
GATTATTGGAGGAACATGTCTCAAGACGTAACTTCCAATGATTCATTAGCAGAAATAAATAAAGTTGTAGAAGGTTTGCAACAAAAAAACTCTGACTTAGCCACACTTTTGTCTGATGCTAAATTACAATTATTAAGTCTGCGAGATCAAGTTGAGCAACTTGGTGCTCCTCCTTCAGGATTCGGAATTTTTCTAGATTTGTATGAAGATGACGCTGATGTACTGATAAACGGCAAAAAAATGCGAGTCACGATCTCTCCTGAAATTGATAGAAGTCAACTATCTTCTGGTCGAGAAGTAGTCTTAAATGAATCCCTAAATATTATTTCAATTCATGGTTTCGAAATTGCTGGAGAGATTGTAAAGCTCAAGAATCTTCTAGACAACAATTCACGTGCAGTAGTCATTGGCAGAGCAGATGAAGAAAGAGTTGTGAGGATTGCCGAATCCTTATCAGATGTAAGTATTAAAACAGGAGATTCGTTATTACTTGACTCAAAGAGTGGTTTTGTTTACGAAAAGATTCCAAAGAGTGAAGTTGAAGAATTAGTACTAGAAGAAGTTCCAGATGTAAATTATGAAGATATCGGTGGCCTTGGTGCACAAATTGAACAGATTCGTGATGCTGTTGAATTACCGTTCTTGCATAAAGATCTTTACGCTGAACACCAATTAAAAGCACCAAAAGGTATTTTGCTTTACGGTCCTCCAGGATGTGGAAAAACACTTATTGCTAAAGCTGTGGCAAATTCCTTAGCCAAAAAAGTAACAGAAAAGACAGGAAATAAAGATGGTAAATCTTATTTCTTAAATATCAAAGGTCCAGAGTTACTAAATAAATATGTTGGAGAAACCGAAAGACATATTCGATTAATTTTTCAAAGAGCCAGAGACAAAGCAAGTGAAGGCACTCCCGTAATCGTATTTTTTGATGAGATGGATTCTTTATTTAAGACACGTGGAAGTGGTGTTTCAAGTGATGTTGAAAACACAATTGTTCCACAACTATTAAGTGAGATAGATGGCGTAGAAGGTCTTGAAAACGTCATTGTTATTGGAGCATCAAACAGGGAAGACATGATTGATCCTGCAATTCTTCGCCCTGGTCGACTTGACGTAAAGATAAAAATACAAAGACCAAATGCTCAAGGAGCAGCCGAAATTTTGTCTAAGTATTTGACAAGTGATTTGCCAATTAATGAAGATGATCTAGCTCTTCATAAAGGTGATAGACAAGCAACTATTAAAACAATGATTGATAAAGCTGTAGAACAAATGTATACAGAAAGTGATCAAAATCGATTCATAGAAGTGACTTACGTCAATGGCGATAAAGAAATTTTGTATTTTAAAGATTTCTCAAGTGGTGCGATGCTTGAAAACATTGTCTCCAGAGCTAAAAAAGCCGCAATTAAAGAATTCTTGTCTAACAAGAAAAAAGGCATAAGAGTAGAACATTTGATTTCTGCTTGCTTGGAAGAATTCCGGGAAAATGAAGATCTGCCAAATTCAACAAATCCAGATGATTGGGCAAGAATTTCTGGCAAAAAAGGTGAACGTATCGTCTTCTTAAGAACTTTGATTCAAAGTAACAATGGATCAGAACAAGGTAGATCTATTGAGACAATAGGTTCTGCTAACCAATTTCTCTAAAGATAGTTAACAATTGACAATTAAAAGGGTAATGGGTTTAGAGAATGAATATGGAATCTCTAGCTCACAAAATACTGATCCAATAACACTTTCTAACCGAATAGTCTTTGCCTACGCAAAGCACGTTTATCCTGAATCAAATATTCGCTGGGACTACGACGTTGAGAGTCCCTTAAGAGATGCACGCGGTTTTGACATGTCGAGAGCAGATGCAGATCCATCTCAATTAACTGACGAGGATCAAGTCATTCCAAATTTAGTCTTACCAAATGGCGCGAGGTTTTATGTTGATCATGCCCATCCAGAATTCTCTGCTCCGGAAGTACTTAACCCGATAGATATAACTAAATGGGATTTAGCTGGTGAGCAAATAATGAAGATCGCAGTTGCTCTTGATGCCAAAGAATTTCCTGAAGACAAAATTAGAGTTTTTAAAAATAATGTCGACAATAAGGGTTCCAGTTACGGAACCCATGAAAATTATCAGATGAAAAGATCAACTGATTTCTCAAAAATTGTTGCAGGGTTAACTCCTCATTTTATTACTCGACAAATTTATTGTGGTGCTGGACGAATTGGAATTGGTCAGGAATCAGAAAAAAACGGTTATCAAATTTCTCAACGAGCAGATTACATTGAAGCTCATGTTGGATTAGAAACAACCATGAAAAGACCAATCATTAATACTAGGGATGAACCTCACGCAGATCCAAAGATTAGTCGAAGATTGCACGTCATTATTGGTGATGCAAACATGAGCGATTTTGCAAACATCTTGAAAGTTGGCTCAACTGCATTAATCATCTCAATGATTGAAGATGGGTTTGTAGATTTCGAGGAAGTTAATCTTTTGAATCCAGTGGGAGTTGTCAAAGAAATATCTCAAGATTTGGATTTTAAGAACCATTATGAAAACAATCAAGGCAAGAATTTATCAGCTATCGACGTTCAAGAATGGTATTTGGAAAGAAGTAAAGCGTATTTGGCACAACAAGGTTACGACGATAACTCACGTCAGGTAATTGAGTTTTGGGAGCAAGCAATAAGTGGTCTTAGAAACAACAGGGAAGATCTGGCAGACAGAATTGATTGGATCGCAAAACTGTCTTTGATTGAAAAATATCAAGAGAAGAATGGTTTATCACTTGAAGATGATTTGATTAAATCATTGGATTTCAAATATAGCGAAATTACTGCTGAAGATGGCATTGCTCAAGTGTTAAAAAGAAATCGATTACTCAAGGAGTACCTAAGCCCCATGGAAGTTCAATCAGCAGTTTCTGAACCACCTGAAGACACTCGCGCCTGGTTTAGAGGAAAATCTGTTTCGAAGTTTTCAAAGTCAATAGCTGCTGCATCTTGGGATAGTTTGATTTTTGATATAGATAAGAATCAACCTCTATTCCGAATTTCTACAACAGATCCACTCAAGGGAACAAAATCACTTACTGGCGAGATGATCAGCCAGTCAGACACAGCATTAGATTTAGTCGATTCTATTCGCAAGAATCCAGAGGTTTACTAAACTGTGTATGGAGGCATAAGTTAATGGAACAAATTCGTGGTAGCAATTCCAACAATTTAGATAATCTGGATGATGTTGATGTTACTTTCACAAAACCAAATACCAAAAGTATTGATTCAGTGCTTGATGAAATTGATGCTGTACTTGAGAAAAATGCCGAAGAATTTGTAAAGGGATTCATTCAAAAAGGCGGGCAATAAATAATGCCTGCGTGGGGTAATTAAGTGTTAAGTAAGAGAATAATGGGTTTAGAAACTGAATATGGTGTTACTTGTGTCGTAGATGGACAAAGAAGACTATCTCCTGATGAAGTAGCGAGATATCTTTTTAGGAAAGTTGTTGTTTGGGGAAGATCATCCAATGTTTTCCTTCCAAACGGAGGAAGACTTTATTTAGATGTGGGATCTCACCCAGAATATGCAACCGCTGAATGTGACAATCTTTCTGATCTGATTAAACAAGACCAAGCAGGTGACAGGATTGTTGAAGAGCTAGCAGTTTCAGCTGAAATTAGGTTAAATGCCGAAGGAATAAAAGGCCAGATTCATTTATTCAAGAACAATATGGACGTTGCAGGAAATAGTTATGGTTGTCATGAAAACTTCTCCGTGAGCAGGAAAAAGAATTTCGAAGAAGTAACCGAGAGCATTATTCCGTTTCTGATAACAAGGCAAATTTTTTGTGGCGCAGGTAAATGGATTTCTAGCTCAAAAGGTGCTAATTTCCAAATCAGCCAAAGAGCTGAACACATGTGGGAATCTGTTTCTAGTGCCACAACAAGATCTCGGCCAATTATTAATACAAGAGATGAACCTCACGCTGATCCAGATGAATATCGAAGATTACACATAATTGTTGG
>JBJOOK010000065.1:0-4023 GCA_046051325.1 Actinomycetota bacterium
TGGTGATTTGAGCCAAAGTAATTGCATTCACCGGTTCGTCTACTACTAATAAAATTGCTTCGATGCCAGCTTTTAAAGATGGTGCTCCAATTGATGGAACTTCATCAATAATTGTTTCACTTACTTCAGTTTCATTCTCCATCTAGCACCTCCCCATTTTCAGCATCTTTAACAAGACTCAATCTAGTATCAGAGTCAAATTCGTCTGTTAATTCAATTTCGCCTTGCTCAGCTCCAACCCATCTAATATATAGATCTGCTAATGGGCTTTCCTGTTCTAAAGTAATTTGTGATTCTCTGAATAACTCTAAAATGGCTAAAAATCTTGCAACAACAACAGGAACTTCCACACCACTTATCAAAGATCTAAAAGTTGTTGCTCCAACTCTTCTTAATCGTTCAACAATGATTCCGGCTTGTTCTCTAACACTTACTGCTGGTGCATGTAAATGTGACAATGAAATAGAAGGGATAGTTTTAACTTCCATAGCTTTGGCGGCTAATCGAGCTAATTCATTTGGACCTAGACCTAAAAGAACTTCTGGTAATAGGTTAGCAAATTGAGGTTCAAGAGAAACAGATCTGGCAAATCTTTTTGATTCAATTGATAACTGATCATTCAACCAAAACGAAACATCTTTGAACGCTTTGTATTGCATTAATCGTGCGAACAGTAAATCTCTTGCTTCAAGTCTTGCAATATCTTCTTCGTCTTCAACTTCTCCTGAAGGAAGCAGTCGTGCTGTTTTCAAATCTAGAAGTGTGGCAGCGATAACTAGGAACTCGGTCGCCTCATCAAGATCCCATTCACTTCCTTGGTTTTTGATGTATTGCAAGAAGTCATCAGTAACTATATGAAGAGAAAGTGCTGTGACTTCTAATTCATGTTTGGCAATTAAAGAGAGTAAAAGGTCAAAAGGACCTTCAAATTGATTTAATTTGACATTGAACTTATCTACCGAATTCTCACGAATTATCGGTTGTGTTGTAGTAATTGTCATGAAAGTTTGGCGATCACTTCTCGAGCTAAGCGTTTGTACGCTTTTGAGGCAGACGAATTAGGTGCGTACTCTGTGATTGGAGAACCAGCTGCAGTGGTTTCAGGAAATTTAACAGTTCGAGCAATTACGGTTTCAAAAACTTTATCGCCAAATGCTTCTTCAACTCTTTCTAATACTTCTCGACCGTGCACAGTTCTTGGGTCATACATTGTTGGCAAAATGCCAATGATCTTTAAATCAGGATTAATTCTGCCCTTGATCTTTTCAATAGTTTGAGTAAGTAAAGCTAAACCTCTTAGAGCAAAGTATTCGGTTTCTAATGGCACAACACAACCTTCAGAGGCTGCTAGGGCATTTACAGTTAGCAAACCAAGCGATGGTTGGCAATCAATAATAATGTAATCGTATTCATCAACTAATGGTCGAAGTGCACTTTTCAAGACATGTTCTCGACCTACTTCGCTAACTAATTCCAATTCAGCGGCAGATAATTCGATATTGGATGGCAACAAATCAAGATTTGCTACTTGAGTTTTTACTAATACATCTCGAGCCGGAATCTGTTCGCCCACCAAAACGTGCCTTAAGGTTTTTTCCAATTGGTAAACAGGAATTCCTAGACCAACAGATAAAGCACCTTGTGGATCAAAATCAACTAGTAAAACTTTTCTTCCATAACCAGCTAAGGCTGAACCTAAATTAATGGTGCTGGTTGTTTTTCCAACTCCACCTTTTTGGTTCACCATCGAAATAATTCGGGCAGGACCGTGCTTTGTTAAAGGTTTAGGAATAGCAAAATCTGTGGCAACTTTTTGACCCTTAGGTATTCGAGAACCATCATCTTTTACAGAGGTACTTGCCACTTTGAAACCTTGCTTTCTGCACAGCCGACCCGGCTGGGCTTATTGGTTTAAGCCTACGCGAGAACTCTATTACCTCAAGCGTCAACTCCAATTGATTAATTGCGTGCTCGAGGATGTGTTTCGGAGAAAACTTCTCTCAATCTTTCAACAGTGATGTGAGTGTAAATCTGTGTGGTGTTTACCGAACTGTGTCCAAGTAACTCCTGCACCACGCGTACATCTGCGCCACCTTCTAATAAATGGGTCGCAAAAGCATGTCTTAATGAATGGGGTGTCAAATCGTCGACCTTATTTTGAATGGAAACTCTGTTAACAACTTCCCAAATACTTTGACGCGTTAAACGACCACCTTTTGAGTTCAAGATAAGGGCATTGTTTGGGTTTTTTGAATTCACTAATGAATTTCTATTCCTGGTCAAATAGTCATTGATGGCTTTTTTTAAAGATTTTCCTAGCGGCACAATTCTTTGTTTCGATCCTTTACCAAAACGAATTTTAATTATGTTTGATTCAATATCAATATCATCTAAATCGGTATTAACTAATTCTGAAATTCTAGCTCCTGTGCCGTATAAAAATTCGAAGATCAGTTTGTCTCTAGTGGTATTCGGGCCTTCTCCCTTGATGGAATCAATAATTTTATTCATTTGATCACTTGAAATAGTCTTGGGAAGTCGCAAAGCCTTGGAACCAACACTTAAGTATTGAGCAGGATTGTCATCCAATATCTCTTCTTGCAGCAAGAACTTATGAAATCCTCTTATTGACGCAATTAATCTGGTGATCGATGCTTCAGAATGATCAAATCTTTTAGAGTTCAAGAATTCTTGGATATCATTTTCCTGAATGGATTTGGAAACAATATTCTGTTCAAAGTGCTCTACATATGAGCGAAGATCTCGTGCATAGGACTCAAGAGAGTTCTTAGCAAGATTTCTTTCTACCGATAAATGATTCAGATAAAGCTTTAACGCCTGATCTAATTTCATTATGCAGAGATTAATTTCTCCGCTGGAGTGTATTCCAAATTAAACGCATCGGCCACTGCTTTGTATGTGATTAAACCTTCATGAACATTCAATCCCAGTCTCAAGGACTTATCATCAGCAATTGCTTTCTTCCAACCTTTATTAGCAATGGCTTTGGCATATGGCATGGTCACATTTGTTAATGCATAAGTTGAAGTATTTGGAACAGATCCTGGCATATTAGCAACACAATAAAAGATTGAGTTATGAATTTTATAAGTTGGATCATCATGTGTAGTTGCTTTTGAATCTTCAAAACATCCACCTTGATCAATTGCAATATCAACTAGAACTGATCCTGGTTTCATTCTCTTCACAAGATCATTTGATACAAGTTTTGGTGCTTTTGCTCCTGGAACCAAAACCGCACCTATAACTAGATCTGCTTCTAGAACACATCTTTCAATTTCATATGCGTTTGAAACTAAAGTTTGAACTTTCCCATCGAAAATCAAATCTAATTCTTTTAATCTTTCAACATTTAAATCTAAAATAGTGACGTTTGCTTCAAATCCCAAAGCAATAGTTGCAGCGTGAAGTCCTGAAACTCCCCCACCAATAATTACTACGTTACCTTTTCGAACTCCTGGAACTCCTCCTAAAAGTAGTCCCCGACCACCTTGAAATTTCAATAGTGAATGTGCACCAACTTGTGGTGCAAGTCTTCCTGCAACTTCAGACATTGGAGCAAGTAATGGCAATGCTCTATTTTCGGTCTCAACAGTTTCATAGGCGATTGCAGTTGTACCAGATTTAATTAATGCATCGGTACATTCTTTTGAAGCTGCTAAATGCAGATAGGTGAACAAGATTTGCCCTTTACGCATTTTGGGGTATTCCACTGCAATTGGCTCTTTAACTTTCAAAATAAGATCGGCTTGCGCCCAGATGTCATCTGCAGTGCCTAGAATTTTTGCACCTGATTTTTCATATTCGCTATCAGAGATAGCAGAGCCGATACCGGCATTTTTTTCAACAATTACTTGATGACCATTTTTGATAAGTTCTACAACTCCAGCTGGAGTAATTGCAACACGATATTCGTGATTCTTAATTTCCTTAGGTACGCCTACTAACAATTAACGGTCTCCTTAATTTTTCCTACCAACAAACTATATTACGGCCTCTTTG
>JBJOOK010000066.1:0-3934 GCA_046051325.1 Actinomycetota bacterium
TAATTTTCTTGTTTAAAAGTTGATTTTGGTGCGGGAGAGGGGACTTGAACCCCTACACCTTTCGGCGCTAGATCCTAAGTCTAGTGCGTCTGCCAATTTCGCCACTCCCGCAAGATCTATGGATAACTCTACGGCGTACGCTTTTAACTAGATAAACCAATCTGGAGTATTGCTGTGAAACAAGACCAAATCGAAGCAGAAATTATTGCTGCACGCGAAAGATTGGCAAAAAATCTTTCCGAACTTGAATACGCAATGAGTCCAGCTGGAATTGCTGAACGCGGCAAAGATTTTGCAAAAAAGGTGTTCACCCACCCAGATGGTGAATTAAGAATTGAAAGAATTATCGGTTCAGTTGTTGGTGCATTAGTAAGTTTAAAAATTATTCGTAAGATTTTCTAAGAGCAAATTATGGCAAAAATAGCAATTATCGGAACAGGCTACGTTGGTTTAGCTTCAGCTGTTGGATTTGCTCAACTTGGACATGACGTAGTTGGCATTGATATTGATGATACAAAAGTTCAAAAGTTAACTGCAGGTAAAAGCCCAATATTTGAAAAAGATATCGAGAAATTCTTAGTAAAATCTTTAAAAAAGAAAAATATCTCTTTTTCTGCAGATTATAAGAAAATTTCTAAAGCTAAATTTGTATTTTTGTGTCTGCCAACTCCCCAATTAGATGATGGATCAGCTGACACTTCTTATATCTTGGAATCCTCAAAATTATTGTCTAAACATATAAGTGATTCTGCAACTTTAGTAATTAAGTCAACAGTTCCAGTTAATACTTGGAAAGCCGTTAAACAAGTCTTAAACCGAAAAGATGTTTCAATTGTTTCTAATCCTGAATTCCTTCGAGAAGGAACTGCTCTTGAGGATTTCTTTAAACCAGATCGAATTGTTGTTGGTTGCGAAGTAGAAAAAAAAGCAAAAGAAGTAGCAAATCTTTATAAAGCCAAAAATACCAAAGTAGTTTTTACAGATAACACTTCGGCAGAAATTATTAAATATGCCTCAAATAGCTTTTTAGCGATAAAGCTTTCTTTTGTAAATGAAATTGCAGCTTATGCAGAATCAACTGATGCCAATGCACTCGAAGTTTTACATGCTATGGGATTAGATAAAAGAATTGGCAAGGAATTCCTTAAACCTGGACCTGGGTGGGGAGGAATGTGTTTTCCAAAAGATGTTAGTGCACTAAAAGAATCCGCTAGAGAAAAAAATGTTCCGATTCCACTTCTTGATGCAGCTCTTGAAAGCAATTTAAAAGCACATGCTCGAATTGTGAAAAAAATAAGTGATGCTTTAGGTGGTTCCTTAAAGGATAAGAATGTTGCAGTTTGGGGATTAGCGTTCAAAGCAAATACTGATGACACACGATTTTCACCTGCGATATCTGTTGTCGAACTATTGATTGCAGCAGGTGCTAAAGTCACAGCCTTTGATCCAGTGGTTAAACAAGTAAAAGGTCTTGCAATTGATGTTAAATCAGGAATTATTCAAAGCGTTGAGAATGTTGATGCAGTAGTGGTTTTGACTGAATGGCAGGAATTTAAATCAATTAAGCCTGAAGTAATTGGAAAAGCTGTTAAACAAAAAATTGTTATAGATTCTAGAAATTTGCTCGATAAATCTAAATGGGAAAAACAAGGATTTAGATTTATTGGTAACGGGTATAACTAATTACTTCGCTGTAAGCCTTAACTCAAGTCTTGTTTCGTGCCATGGCGCGTTGCAATTTGAATTAAGTGGTAGTTCTAAGACTCCTTGAGTATTTTTAACAATGTTTGCTTTTCCTGTTAAATTCGAATCAATCACAACAATTTGATCGTTAGCAAAACATCCGCCTGGCAACGTTGTTGCGTTGAGTTTTACTCCATCGGCACTTCGATATTTTCCACCAGTGAAATAAATAGATTTAGGTGAACCTGAAGTATTTTTAGCCACTACCTGGATGTATGAATTTCCATTGGGGGATTGATAACTAGTGCCACTTACAAACGAAACATTATCTGCCATGTTTGTATCATCAATTTTGCCTGTCATGGCGTAAACAATTCCATCTAGTGAAAGTTTGGTTGCACTGGTATTTTTTGCAACTGACCAACTTTTTACTTTGCCTTTTGCGTCAAGTTTGAAATTTGAGTAAATACCGTTAAAGGCAACAACTGGAGATTTCAAGGAAATAGAACTCTTGTTGAATTTAGCAGTTCCTTTTGCAGGATTGGTTACCGCTAAACCAGTTGATTGAACTGAAAATGGTTTTAAGCTTCTCCAGTATTTATCACCACTGAGACTATTTTGGATCATTGTTAGTGCAAGATCAGCGGATGAATTCTGGGAAACATATTTTTGAGCAATCGCTAGTTTATCTGGATCACTAGTTGCAATTGCTGTGAATAATGCTTTAACGTTTGCATTTGCAACTGAAGCATCAGAATTGGGCATTGCGGTAGCAGAAATTGAATTTGTTAAGAAAAATACACTTACGATTAAGCCAGATAGATACTTTAATTTACGCATAATTTCCCTTTTCCAGTTAATTGATTATAAAGCGCCCAGGCTTGTCGTAAAGATTCCCACACTTGATAAACATCAAGTAACGCTTGATTTAGCCTCTCCCAGATGTTGATAATCTCCACTTTTTACATAATCGGCTATACGAATAAATCCTTCCCAGATTTCTTCGTAGGAATTGGTTAGAGGCGAAATTGCCAATCTAATGCAGTTTGGAACCCGATAATCCGGAATTACGTTCTTATCTATTCTTAAACCTCGAGCAATTTTTTCTGCATCGACGTGGTGAATTGAAATGTGCCCACCGCGTTTATTTGAATCTCGTGGCGTTGTTAATTCGAAACCTAATGGAGCAAGTAACTCATCAAACATTTCAATCATCAAGGAAGTACCAATTGCTGCTTTTTCGCTAATGGTTCTTAAGGATGCAGCTTTGATCATTTCAAATGAAGTTTTAACACAACGAAGTCCTAAAATTGAAGGACTTGCAATTTGAAATCCGCGCATTCCTTCAGCTTTTTCAAATTCTGAACCCATAATAAATTGATCTTTTTGAGCAAACCATCCTTGAATTGGCATGCTTAATTCATTTTGTAATTTTTGGCTTACGTAAATCCAAGCAGGAGCACCGGGTCCTGAGTTTCCATACTTATACGTACAACCAATTGCAAGATCAACATCATCACGATTAAATTGCAAATCAACGACGCCAATGGCATGAGAGGCATCCCAAACAACAAGAGATCCATTTTTGTGAATTAACTTGGTTAACTCTTTCACGTCATTTAGAGCACCAGAGCGATATTGAATAACTGAAAAAGTAACAAGTGCCACATCGTTAGTTAAGTACTTTTCCAATTCTGCAATTGTAATTGATTCATCTGAACCGTTATATTGTCCAGATTCTGATCTGATGTCATTTTGAATGGTTACTAATTTAAGATTTAGCTCCTTTGCAATTCCTTGCAGAATATATCTATCGGTTGGAAAATTTGCTTCATCAATAATGATGGTTTTTCTACCAGGTCTAGCACTAATTGCAGCTTTGCAAGCACGATAAAAATTAATACTTGTAGTGTCAGTTACCAAAACTTGGCCGCTTTTTGCACCAAGGGCAGCTTCACCAACTAAATCACCAATACGTTGAGCTTCATCAATCCAATGTGTCCAACCATTAACTAATTCTTTGCCCCATTCATTAGCTAAGAAATCATTAATATTTTCAATTGTTTGTTTTGGTAATCGTCCTAATGAATTTCCATCCAAGTAGCAAAGCGTGGGATCATCTTTTACAAATTCAGAAATATATTTATTCAAAGGGTCTTTGCGGTCTAGTTCCTGCACCTGGGCTTGAGTGATCATGGACAAATGCTAGGACTTGCGTAGGCTTTGGTCTATGTCAGATTCCAAATACCAG
>JBJOOK010000067.1:0-3909 GCA_046051325.1 Actinomycetota bacterium
TTCAGAAGAAGCAATAAAGTTAGCAACGAAGTTAGCAAACGAGGTTGGAAATTCAGCTGGAATAATTGCTCTTGGATCAGTAGTTTTGGCAGGAGAAATTGGTTCACTGTTAAAAGGTGGTAAAAACAATTGAGAGCATTAGGTTCATCTGTTTTAGCATTTGAGATAATCGTTTCATTACTTTTTATTCCAACAGCAATACAAGAGTCCAGCATTAGCACTTCCAATATTTTAGCCATTGCATTTGTGCAGATACTTCTTGCAATTCTGGCAATGGGAACCTTGGGGAAAAGCTATGGAATCTATTTGGGTTATTTAACTCAAATATCTTTGATCGGTTCAGGTTTTGTTGTTTCTTGGATGTTTGTCTTAGGACTCATTTTTCTGGGTCTTTGGATAATGGCACTAAGAATTGGGCGAAGAACTGATGAGTTAAAGGCATCAAAGAAAGCCTCTTAGGTCAGTCTCAGTAGCATATAAATATTGAATGAATTGGAAGGAAATATTGTGAGCGAACGTTCCCTAGTGCTGGTAAAACCAGATGGCGTTAAACGCGGATTAATTGGCGAAGTTCTGAAAAGAATTGAAACCAAAGGCTGGAAAATTGTGGCCTTGGAATTAAGAAAGATAGATGAAAAAACTGCAGCATCACATTATGCAGAACACGATGGAAAACCATTCTTTAAAGATTTAGTTTCATTCATTACCTCTTCACCCCTTTTAGCAGTTGTAATCGAAGGACCAAATGCCATCGCAGGATGGCGTCAAATGATGGGTGCAACAAATCCGGCAAATGCATTGCCAGGAACCATCAGAGGCGACTTTGCAACCGAAACTCAGAACAACGTCACTCACGGTTCTGACTCTCCTGAGTCAGCTGCGCGAGAGATTGCACTCTTCTTTCCAGGCTTGAAGTAATACTGCGTAATATAAGTAGTCAACACCAACAAATATAAAAGAGGAAATAAGTGGCTTTTTTTGGTAGCGGGTTCTTAGGTCGAGACTTAGCTGTAGATCTTGGTACAGCAAATACTTTAGTTTACGAACGCGGTCGCGGCATTGTGCTAAATGAACCATCTGTTGTTGCTATCAACCAAAACACTGGCGGAATTGTTGCAGTGGGCGCTGAAGCCAAAAGAATGGTTGGAAGAACTCCTGGAAACATTGTTGCCATTCGTCCACTTAAAGATGGTGTAATTGCAGATTTTGATACCACCGAAAGAATGCTTCGTTACTTTATTCAAAAAGTTCACAAACGCAGATTCTTAGCTAAACCACGTTTGGTCGTTTGTGTGCCAAGTGGAATTACTGGAGTTGAACAAAGAGCAGTTAAAGATGCAGGTTATGCAGCAGGTGCTCGCAAGGTTTACATCATTGAAGAACCAATGGCAGCAGCTATTGGTGCAGGACTACCAATTCATGAACCAACCGGAAACATGGTGGTTGATATCGGTGGAGGTACAACTGAAGTTGCAGTTATCTCACTAGGTGGAGTTGTTACTTCACTATCTATTCGTACCGGTGGCGATGAATTAGATGATGCACTTATCCAATTTGTTAAAAAAGAATATTCGCTAATGCTTGGTGAAAGAACTGCAGAAGAAATTAAAACCACAGTTGGAACTGCATTTCCAACTCCAGATGAAACATCTGCTGAATTACGTGGACGAGATCTGGTAACAGGATTGCCTCGAACAATCGTTGTAACTGCAGAAGAAATCAGAAGAGCACTTGATGAACCATTAACTCGAATTGTTGATGCTGTTAAAACAACACTTGATAGAACTCCACCAGAACTTTGCGGTGACATCATGGATCGCGGAATTGTGTTAACAGGTGGTGGTGCATTACTTAAAGGATTAGATGAACGCTTGAGACACGAAACCGGAATGCCAGTAATTATCGCTGAACAACCATTGAATTGTGTTGTTATGGGTTCTGGAAAGTGCGTTGAAGAGTTTGAAGCTCTACAACAAGTATTGATCTCAGAACCACGCGGTTAACCGGGCAGATCGGCTGATTTTGCCGTGAGAGATTCCACCCGACTAAGAACAGTATTAGCAGTTCTTTTATTAATTTCCTTAACATTAGTTGCTCTGGAATTAAGAAATTCTGGAGCAGGTTTCACTAAATCAATTAGATCAATAAGTTTCAACATAATTTCTCCATTCCAAAAATCAGCAAGATCTTTCACTGATTCTGTTCAAAACTTTGGTTCAACATGGCGAGAGATAAGAACTGCTCGTGAAAAAGTAAAAGACTTAGAAACAGAAAATCTAGATTTGAAAGAAAAATTATCCAATACTGATGAAAATAGAAGACGAGCTGCAGAATTAGATGCGTTGTTAAAAATTGCAGGGCTAGGAACTTATGAGATAGTTCCAGCACGAGTGATTGCAATTGGAGCAGGCCAAGATTATTCCTGGACAGTTTCAATTGATGTTGGATCAAAAGATGGCATAACTCCAGACATGTCGGTTATTTCAGGATCTGGATTAGTGGGGCGCACAATTTCGGTTGCCGAATCAACAACATTGGTTGCACTTTTAGCTGACCCATCTAGCAAAGTAGGCGCAAGAATTGGTGGAAAATCTGAACTCGGTTTCATTAGCGGAAACGGTTTACCTGGTGAATTAGAGTTTGAAATTTTTGATCCATTAGCTGAAATTAACAAAGGGGATCGAATTGTCACTTGGGGTTCTGAAGGTGGCAAACCATTTGTTTCAGGTGTTCCAATTGGCGAAGTTATTAGTGTTAAATCATCTCCAGGCCTATTAACTAAAACTGCCAAAGTAAAGCCTTATGTAAAGCTTTCGACTTTAGATCTAGTTAGCGTAGTTGTTGAAGCACCACGAATTGATCCACGCGATTCACTGCTTCCTCCAATGCCTTTCACTCCCACCCCAACTCCTGAAGTAACGGTTTCTCCAACTCCGAGTACGAGTCAAAATTAATGAATATATATAAATACATTGCGTTAATTTCAACTATTTTTCTTGCCGTTGTTTTCCAACCAACTTTTCTTGCCAGGCTTTCATTACCTGGGGCAACACCAGATTTAGTAATAGTCATGGTTTGTTGTTGGGCGGTTACAAAAGGACCTGAAGTTGGTGCCATTGCAGGTTTTCTAGCTGGCTTTCTAATTGATGTGGCACCACCTGGTGCACATTTAATGGGCGTCGCATCAATAATTTTGGCCTTAATTGGTTATGCAATCGGAATTGTGGGAAGCGGACCAAGTAGATCATTTACTAGACCCCTTGTGATTTCTGGAGTTGGTGCCACCACATTTTTCTTATTCCGCACTATTTCTGGGGTCTTTGTTGGAAATGATATTTCTTTATATATCTTTTCAGTAAATTTCTTAACTCAAGGAATTTATGCAGCAGTCTTAGCAGTATTCGTATACCCCGGAATTACTTTCCTAGATAAAAAACTTGGTCCGGTTTCAAGATCTGATGAATTAAGGATGCAATAAATAATGAAAGATAAATCTATAATTCGATTAAAAATTATCAGAGTAATTTTTCTTTCATTAATGATCACCCTTGTGGGAAGACTATTCTACTTACAAATTAGTACCGGTGAGAATTTCGTAAAAGCTTCTCAGAGAAATGCCTTTCGTGAGATTTATTCTCAACCCGTAAGAGGTCTAATACTTGATCAAGTTGGAAGACCCGTTGTTTCCAATAAATCCACATTAATCGTAAGTGTTAATACAAGAGTTCTTGAAAATACCGAAGATAAAGGTGCTTCAGTAATTACCAGACTTTCTCAAAACTTAAATATTCCTGAATCAGATATCAAAGATCGATTAACTCCTTGTGGCACAAAAGGAGCAAAGAAACCACCTATTTGCTGGTCGGGTTCTTTATTCCAACCAATTCCAGTTGCACAAAATGTTTCAAA
>JBJOOK010000068.1:0-3906 GCA_046051325.1 Actinomycetota bacterium
CTTACTCGTTCAACTCCAGAAGGTGCAAGAGATTTTCTAGTCCCGGTAAGACTGCAACCTGGTTCTTGGTATGCATTACCTCAATCTCCTCAATTATTTAAACAATTATTGATGGTGGGCGGAATGGAAAGATATTTCCAAATCGCACGCTGTTATCGAGACGAAGATTTCAGAGCAGATCGTCAACCAGAATTTACTCAACTTGATATTGAAATGTCTTTTGTTGATCAAGAAGACATCATCAAAGTGGGCGAAAAAGTTATTAAAACATTGTGGTCTGAAATATTAGGACATGAAATAGGAGTAATTCCAAGAATTACGTATCACGAAGCAATGAGAAAATATGGATCTGACAAACCAGATTTAAGATTTGATCTTGAATTAATTGATTTAACTCAATTCTTTAAAAACACACCATTTAGAGTTTTCCAAGCAGACCATGTTGGTGCTGTGTTAATGCCAGGTGGTGCAAGTACACCTCGAAAACAATTTGATGCGTGGCAAGAATGGGCAAAACAACGTGGCGCTAAAGGTTTGGCTTACGCAGTGTTTTCTGAAGATGGCGAAATTGCCGGACCAGTTGCTAAAAACTTAAGTGAAGAAGAACGAAATGGTTTGATGAATGCAGTTGGTGCAATAACTGGTGACGCAGTTTTCTTTGCTGCAGGTTCTAGAAGTGAAGCTCTAGCTTTGCTAGGTGCAGCAAGATTAGAAATTGGTCAAAAACTTGGATTGATAAATGAAAAAGAATGGAATTTTGTTTGGGTAGTTGATGCGCCAATGTTTGAACAAGTAACCAATGATCAAGGTCAACTTGTGTGGACTGCAGTTCATCATCCCTTCACTTCACCAAATGCAGAATCTCTTGCAACTTTTGTTAAAGATCCAGGTTCAGCACTTGCTTGGGCTTATGACTTAGTTTTGAACGGTAATGAAATAGGTGGTGGATCTGTTCGAATCCATAGAGCAGATGTGCAAAAAGAAGTGTTTAGAATTTTAGGAATTAGTGATGAAGAAGCTCAAGATAAATTTGGTTTCCTTCTAGAGGCATTTAAGTATGGACCACCACCTCATGCAGGAATTGCATTTGGTTGGGATCGCGTAGTGATGTTATTAACTGGTGCTACCAGCATTAGAGATGTGATTGCATTTCCAAAAAGTGGTGGAGGACAAGATCCACTTACTGGTGCTCCAACACCTATTACTCCAGCGCAACGAAAAGAAGCTGGCATAGATTTCAAACCTGAAAAATAATTATGGATGATGCGCTGTTTGACGCTGAACCAATAGAAATTCCTGCTAATAATAAATTTGTCACAGCTCCTTTAGCAGCACGAATGCGTCCTAGTTCATTGGATGAAGTTGTTGGCCAACCTCAAGTTACAAGAGCTGATTCGCCTCTAAGAGGTTTATTAAATCCAGATGATGACAACAAGTTAGCTGCCACATCTTTAATTCTCTGGGGACCACCTGGAAGTGGTAAAACAACTTTGGCTCATGTGGTTTCAGTTTCAACTGGTAGATCTTTTGTGGAACTTTCTGCCACCTCAAGTGGAGTAAAAGAAGTTCGTGAAGTAATTGATTTAGCGCGCAGAAGATTTGCCCGAGGCGTTGGCACTGTGTTATTTATTGATGAAATTCACAGATTTTCTAAATCTCAACAAGATTCCCTTTTGGCAGGTGTTGAAGAAGGCTGGGTCACATTAGTTGCTGCAACTACTGAAAATCCATCCGTTTCAATTAATTCAGCCCTCATGAGTAGATCTTTAGTTTTACCTTTAAATCCACTAAAAGATGAAGATGTAATTGAATTACTAGCTAAAGCATTAACCAGTGAAAAAGGATTAAAAAATAAATACACTTGCGACGAAAAAGCATTAGAACATATTGCTCGCTCCAGTGGGGGAGATGCCAGACGAGGACTCATTGCATTAGAAACTGCAGCTGGTGTTGCTGATGCTGAGAAAAGATTAGAAATAACTTTGACCGATGCTGAAGTTGCGGTGCAACGAGCAGCACTTCGATACGACAAAGCAGGAGATGAGCATTACAACGTAATTAGTGCTTACATAAAAAGTGTGCGCGGAAGTGATGTTGATGCTGCAATTCATTATTTAGCTCGAATGGTTGAATCCGGTGAAGATCCAAAATTTATTGCAAGACGTTTAGTAATTTTGGCAAGTGAAGATATTGGTTTAGCTGATCCCAATGCGTTAGTGATGGCAGTTTCTGCGATGCAAGCAGCACAACTTGTGGGATGGCCTGAAGCTCGAATCATTTTGGCAGAAGCCACTACTTATTTAGCTCTTGCTCCAAAATCTAACTCTGTTTATAACGCGATAAATGAAGCCATTGAAGATGTGAGAAAAGGAAATGCTGGGGCTGTCCCACGTCACTTAAGAGATGGTTCTTTGCCAGCTTCTAGAGAAACTGGTGCGGGAAAGGGTTATAAATATGCACATGATTTTGAAGAAGGTGTGGCAAGTCAACAATATTTGCCAGATAACTTGAAGAATAAGACTTATTACAAACCTGGAAGTCGCGGAGCAGAACAGCGCTTTGCCGATTTATGGGAGCGTATTCGCCAGGTACTAAGGTCATCTAAGTAGTTAAATAGCAAAGGAAGTTTGAAAAGTGGATTCAGCAGACATTCGTCGCCGTTTCCTTGATTTCTTTGAAAAAAATGGGCACACAATTGTGCCATCAGCATCCTTGATCGCAAATGATCCAACACTTTTACTTGTTAATGCTGGAATGGTTCCATTCAAACCATATTTTCTAGGCGAAGCTCCTGCTCCATATAAAAGAGCAACTTCTGTTCAAAAATGTGTCAGAACTTTAGATATTGAAGAAGTTGGCAAAACTACACGCCACGGTTCTTTCTTTCAAATGGCTGGAAACTTTTCCTTTGGTGATTACTTCAAAGAAGGCGCTATCACCATGGCTTGGAAATTATTAACAAGTAGTGTCAAAGATGGTGGTTATGGTTTTGATCCTGAAAAACTTTGGGTAACAATTTACTTAGATGACGAAGAAGCCTATGACATCTGGCGAAACAAAGTAGGAATTCCAGAACATAAAATTCAAAGAAGAGGAATGGCTGATAACTATTGGTCAATGGGAGTTCCAGGACCATGTGGTCCTTGTTCTGAAATTTATTTTGATCGTGGTCCAGAACACGGCAAAGAAGGCGGACCAATTGCTGATGAGGAACGGTATTTAGAAGTTTGGAATTTAGTTTTCATGCAATACAACCGTGGTGAAGGTGGAACTAAAGATGATTTCCCATTAAATGGAGAATTGCCTGCCAAAAACATTGACACTGGTATGGGGCTGGAAAGAATGGCCGCAATCTTGCAAGGGGTGGACAATATTTATGAAATTGACACCACAAAAATAATTTTAGATAAAGCAACAGAAATTGTTAACGTTAAATATGGTGCTGATAATTCAGCTGATGTTCGTTTAAGAGTTGTAGCAGACCACACGAGAACCGCTGCGTTTCTAATTGGTGATGGGGTAATTCCTGGAAACGAAGGCCGAGGTTATGTTCTTCGACGCATGATGAGACGTGTAATTAGAAACATGAGAATTCTGGGTGCAGAAAATCCAGTTATGAAAGATTTAATCGAAGCAACCATTAAAGCAATGGGTCCACAATATCCAGAATTAGTAAGTGATAAAAAACGAATTTTAGAAATCGCAATTGGAGAAGAAACCTCATTTGCTCAAACCCTAAAAACAGGAACTTTGCTATTTGAAAATTCAATTGAAGAATTAACTAAGAATAAATCAAAAGCTTTATCTGGTGAAAAGGTTTTTGAATTACACGATACTTATGGTTTTCCTTACGACTTAACTTTAGAAATGGCAACAGAAGCTGGCATCTCAATTGATGCTGAAGGT
>JBJOOK010000069.1:0-5916 GCA_046051325.1 Actinomycetota bacterium
GCTCTTGCAATAGAGCGCTTACCTACTCTTTTAATTATGTGATCGTTAGCTGCTACGTAGCCCTCGACCATTTCCTCGACCATGTCGAAGGGATCGTTTATAAGTTTCTTCAAAAGACTTTCCAGCCTCTCAGCAAAGTGGTCGTCTCTTGGCGAGACGGAGTTAATAGAAGAGTAATACGGTCTTGAATTATTCGTAAAGATGCGCCTATGGTTAGGCCTAGGAATCGGTATACAGGAAGGTATCCAAACCAAATGGCAAAGAAAACATTAGGCGTGGCCATGATCGGCTATGCCTTCATGGGCAAAGCCCATTCTCAGGCTTGGCGAAACGTAGGACGTGTTTATGACCTACCAGCAGAAATCAAAATGGTTGCAGTATGCGGCCGAAATGCTGCTAACACTCAAGAAGCAGCTGATCGTCTTGGTTGGGACGGAATTGAAACCGACTGGAAAAAATTATTAACTCGTTCTGATATCGACATCATTGATATTTGTACTCCTGGTGATTCACACGCTGAAATTGCAATTGCTGCTCTTAATGCGGGCAAACATGTTATTTGTGAAAAACCTTTAGCAAACACTGTTGCAGAAGCAGAACAAATGGTTGCAGCCGCTAATGCCAACAAACAAGTTAAAAACATGGTGGCATTTAATTACCGCAGAGTTCCAGCAGTATCCCTTGCTAAGAAAATGATTAGTGAAGGAAAACTAGGAAGAATTTTTCACATTCGTGCTCGCTACTTACAAGACTGGATTGTTGATCCTAATTTCCCATTAGTTTGGAGATTAGAAAAAGACAAAGCAGGATCTGGTGCATTAGGTGATATTGGAGCTCACGCCATTGATACAACTCAATTTGTTACAGGTCAAAAATTAGTTGGTGTTTCAGGTTTAACTGAAACATTTATTAAAGAAAGACCATTGCCTGGAGATTATTCAGGATTACAAGCAAGTGCTTCTGGAAACAAAATGGGCAAAGTAACTGTTGATGATGCTGCTGTATTTATTGGAAAAACTGATGGTGGCGCATTAGCAACTTATGAAGCAACACGTTTTGCTACAGGAAGTAAAAATGATATGGGGTTTGAAATCTTTGGTTCCAAAGGATCATTGAAGTTTTCTTTTGAAGACATGAATGAACTTTGGTTCTTTGATAACACCGAAGGTGCAGAAACTGCAGGATTCCAAAGAATCTTGGTTACCGAAGGAGTTCATCCATACATGACTGCTTGGTGGCCACCAGGACACATCATTGGTTACGAACACCCATTCACACATGAAATGAAAGATTTTGTGGAAAGCATTGTTAACAACACAAATCCTGAACCTTCATTTGCTGATGGTTTACAAGTTCAAAAAGTTTTAGACGCAGTAGAAAAAAGTTCCGCAAATAACGGAACTTTTCAATCAATTAAATAAAGAGAGGAAAGGAAAATATGTCAAGACCAATTACGTTATTCACCGGTCAATGGGCAGATTTGCCATTTGAAGAAATGTGCAGACTTGCATCTAGTTGGGGTTATGACGGATTAGAAATTGCTTGTTGGGGTGATCACTTAGATGTTGTGAAAGCAGCTGAAAGTGATAAGTACGTGCGTCAACAAAAAGATATTCTAGAAAAACACAACTTAAAGTATTGGGCAATTTCCAATCACTTAGTTGGACAAGCAGTTTGCGATAACCCAATTGATGAAAGACACAAATCAATATTGCCATCCCGAGTTTGGGGCAATGGAGATCCAGAAGGTGTTCGTCAACGCGCAGCTGAAGAAATGAAAACAACTGCAATTGCTGCCAAAGCATTTGGAGTTGACACTGTTGTTGGTTTCACAGGTTCAAGCATTTGGCATTACGTAGCAATGTTTCCACCTGTTACTCCAGAAATGGTTGCAGCTGGTTACAAAGACTTTGCTGATCGTTGGAATCCAATTTTGGATGTGTTTGACAAACAAGGTGTGAAGTTTGCACATGAAGTTCATCCATCTGAAATTGCTTACGATTACTGGACCACAGTAGAAACAATGAAAGCAATTAAGCATCGTCCAGCATTTGGTTTGAATTTCGATCCAAGCCATTTTGTTTGGCAAGATTTAGATCCAGTTAATTTCTTACTTGATTTCAAAGATCGCATTTACCATGTTGATTGCAAAGAATCACGTAAACAATTAAATGGTCGCAATGGTCGTCTAGGTTCACATCTACCTTGGGCAGATCCACGTCGCGGTTGGGATTTCGTTTCCACCGGACATGGACATGTTCCTTGGGAAGATGTTTTCCGTGGTTTAAATGCCATCGGTTACAAAGGACCAATATCTGTTGAATGGGAAGATGCTGGAATGGATCGCCTCTTTGGTGGACCAGAAGCTCTTGAATTCATTAGAAAACTGAACTTCACTCCACCAACTGCAGCATTTGATGCGGCATTTAGTTCAAAGAGTTAATTAGTTCAAAATGTTTTTGAAAATGCCATGGTGGAATCAAAATCAATAATTCCTGCATCAGAACCAAGTCCTGTGGCAACTAATGATCCGCAAGCACTTCCTAATACTGCTGCTTCTTCAATATTCATGCCGCGAGAAAGACCTGCAACAAAGCCGCCAGTCCAAGCATCGCCACAACCTGTTGTGTCAACAACGTCTACTTTGAAAGCAGGAATTCTTAGGCGTAAACCTTCTTTGTTTTTAATTAAACTTCCTCGAGCTCCCATTTTAAGAACAACATGTTTTGCCCCAGCGTTTAGAAAGAAATCACAAAGTTCATCTAAATCAGTTAGACCTGTGATCATTTGGGCTTCTTCCAAATTAGGCATGAAGTAATCCAAATAAGGCATGGCGGGCAATATTTTTTCTGCCATGTTGTCTTGTTTAACTCCCAAGATATCCATAGTGGTAATTGCTTTTCCTTCGCGAGCAACTTTCAAAGTTTTAACAGTGTCATCGCCATCAAATTTAGGCATTAAATAGAAACCACCGATGTGGACAAAGTTTGCATTTCGGACAACATCTTGTGGCACATCTTCAAAACAAAATGTGGCATTGGTGCCCATTACGTGAAGTGCTGGTCTTTCTCCATTTGGTCTAATTGGCAACATGGTGCCAGAAGTTTGTACACCTTTTTTTCTTTTCATGTGGCTGGTATCTATGCCGTAGCGATTCATGATGCCTAATAAAACATTTCCCATTTCATCGTCCCCAGCTGCACCCACTGCTATTACTTTGCAACCAAGTTTTGCCATATCAACAGAAGTCCCAGCAGCAGTTCCGGCAGCGGTAATTCTGATTTCATCAATTAGTGCAATGTTTTGTCCTGGTGGAATTTCAGAAACGTGTCTGCCTAATACATCTAAAATGTGAACGCCCATAGAAACGATTGTTGGCATTATTACTCCTTTAATTACAATTCAGTTGATGGTTTTGGTTCAGGAGAAGCTTCATCATCAGATAAACCTAATACTGGATCATCTTTTCTTGCACGAGCCCTTCTCTTATCGTTTAGCCAAGCAATGAATGTGGCAATAGATATGAGCAATAACACTGGTGCGGCTAGAAGGGTCATGTTTACTGGATCTCCAGTAGGAGTGGCAACTGCGGCAAAAGCAAACACTGAAAGAACCACAACTCGCCATCTGGAAGTTATAGCTTTTGCTTCTAACACATCAAAAATATTTAGCATCACAATAAATAATGGAGCAAGAAAACTTATTCCAAAGACTAATACCATTCGCAGAAAGAAACTTAAATATCTATCAACTGGAACGTAGTTTCCAACTCCAAGAGGTGTGAAACCGAAAAGAATATTCAAACCAATTGGTAGAAAAATATATGCAAGTACTGCTCCACTAACAAAGAGCGGAACTGCAACACTTACAAATAGATAAGCTCTTAATTTTTCTTTTCTGTATAAACCTGGTGTAATAAATCTCCACAGTTGATAAAGCCAAATTGGTGAAGTCAACAACATTGAAGTGACAACCGAGACTTTTATTTGTAATATGAATGCATCTGCAACGCCACCCAAAACTAATCGAACATCGCGTCCGTTTTCTTGGGCCTTCTCAACAATTTCATTTACGGGTTGACTAAGAACCTCAAATATTTGGGGATAAAAACCCCAAGCAACAACTGTGCCAATAACAATGGCAAGGGATGCTTTAAATAAACGATTTCTAAGTTCGCGTAAATGTTCTATCAGCGACATTTCTTTAAATCGCTGCACTTTTGTTGCAGGCAAAACTAATTACACCTCCACCTAAATAAAATTTAAGCGGATTTACGCCTCAGGATTTTTTGTTGGTTCTTCAGTCTTTGTAGTGTCGTTTTTGGTTTCAGCTTTCAAAATACGAACTGATCGACCTAGAGAACGTGCCATATCTGGCATACGCTTTGCACCAAATAACAAAAGAACGATGAACAAAATGATCAATAATTCTGGCCCTTGAATGTTCTTAAACATTTAATCTCCTTTTAAAACTGCCCGGCTTTGCTAAAAATACTCCTGGCAGGATTTAACCCTCACCTCGAGGTTCTCATGAGGAAGAAGTCCTGGTCAACCACATTTAGGGCACAATTTGGCAACGATTTGGCAAAGGCCTTATTGCTAGTTGAAGACCTTATAACCAATCGATAAAGAGGTGGCCGTGATTAGCCAGAGTTGATAGGGAATCAATGCCAAGCCAATTTTCCAATCCGTTTGGAAAGCTATTGCCACCATCGGCACAGTTAATAGTGAAGTTACTACCAATGAAATTGCAGCCAGCGTTAAATTGTGTTGAACATAGAAACTATGAGCCCATAACAAAGCTGTTATCACACTAAAGCCAAAAGCAATTGTGTAACTAATTCGAAATAAGTTACTAGCATTATTTGCAATGATTACTCCTGCAATAATCAGCACAAGAAAGTTATATGGCCAAGCAATGCCAATCACAAAATCAGGTGGTTGCCAAAATGGTCTTTTTAAAGATCTATAGAAACCATCACCAGAATTTACCCACAATCCAGATCCAATGATGTAAACAGCTACTAGAGAAATATTTATTATTGCAAATGTTGCTTTAAGCATTATTGTTTACTCCAAAGATTTGCAGACATTAATTCTGGAATTAATAGTTCTGTAAGAAGTTTAAATAAGGTGTCGCCATCTTCAATATTGATAGAGGCAATATTTCCTTTTGAATAAGATCCAATTGATCCAAAAGATGAATTTCGGTTAACGAGCCATTCAATTGCTTGTTGATCCCAAACACTTCCAGTAAACATCAATGCTTTGTAATCAAGTGATTTTGTTAAGTAAACATCAACGTGTGACCAGTCTCCTGTCTCGCAACCATCGGCTTGAACTCTTGGACCTTCTCGAAACATGAGAGCCCCTTGTAAAGCACTACCACTTCTTTCCGCAGGTGACATTAACCAAATTCCACTATTGCTTGTGGTTAAGTTCATGAAGGATTCCAGCCACTGATTTTTAGAATCTAATAATTTTTGTAATTGTTTTTGAGCACTCAAACAAGTTTCTTTCACACTTGGTGCAATTCCTAGTTTTTCTAATAATTGAAATAATGCAATAAGGGTTGCTCTATATGACCAGGTACTTACGCCACCTGTTTCAGCTTTAATTGGAAGTAGTAAAACTTCTTTTACTAATTTAGTAATTTTGCTATCGGCTTCTCTGGTTAAAGCAACTGAATGAACATTTGCTGGAAGGTTTTCCAAAAACTTGATGACTTCCACGCTATTTCCAGAGGCAGATATGGCAACTACTAAGGAATTCTCAGGGAAAGATTTGGGAGTAATCGCACTGGCAATTTCTGCTACGGCTAAATAACCGTTGTTTCTAAGTTGGCGAGCAACATCTTGAGCTGCGTAATAACTAGAGCCCATCCCTACAAAATAAATAAATTGATTCTTCTCAATTG
>JBJOOK010000070.1:0-3591 GCA_046051325.1 Actinomycetota bacterium
GGTGCAATGTGTACAACACGTATGCAAACTGGAGTTGGAAGACCACAATTTTCTGCAGTTTTGGAATGCTCACTAGAAGCCAAAAAATATGGCAAAACAGTTTGGGCCGATGGTGGAGTAAGACATCCCCGCGATGTTGCTTTGGCATTAGCTGCTGGAGCATCCCATGTGATGATTGGTTCTTGGTTTGCTGGAACTTATGAATCTCCTGGAGATTTACAAAAAGATTCTCAAGGAAAACTTTTCAAAGAATCATTTGGCATGGCTTCAGCTCGAGCAGTCGCAGCTCGAACCAGCGGAGAAGATGCATTTGATCGTGCACGTAAATCTTTATTCGAAGAAGGAATTTCTACTTCTCGAATGTATTTAAATCCCAATAGACCAGGGGTAGAAGATTTAGTTGATGAAATCATTGCTGGAATCAGATCATCATTTACCTATGCCGGGGCAAAAACTATTAATGAATTTGCAGAAAAAGCTGTGGTAGGAATTCAATCTGCGGCAGGTTATGCCGAAGGTAGACCTTTGTATACCTCTTGGACTAGCTAGAAGAACATAGAAAATAAAATAAGGGCCAGATTCCTCTGGCCCTTATTTTTGTTCCTTAGGAAATTATCCGAGTAGGTCTTTAATCGGAGATGTTGCAAAATAAATCACAAAGGCGCCAGCCACTACCCAAAGCAATGGGTGAATGGATTTTGATTTGCCTGTTGCAACTTTTAATACAACGTGAGTAACAAATCCTGCACCAATACCTACTGCAATTGAGTAAGTAAATGGCATCAAGATGATTGTTAAGAATGCTGGAAGCGCGATTGTTACATCGGACCAGTCAATATCTTTGATTTGCGTCATCATTAAGAAACCAACGATGAGCAATGCTGGAGTTGCTGCTTCGTAAGGAACTAACGCAACTAGTGGTGACAAGAATGTTGTCAACAACAGCGCAATTCCTGTTACAACGCTTGCTAATCCTGTGCGAGCGCCTTCGCCCACACCTGATGCTGATTCGATGTAAGAAGTATTAGAAGAAATACCACTTGCACCGCCAGCCATAGCTGCTAGTGAATCAATAAGCAAGATTCGGTCAGCATTTTCTACGTTTCCTTTGCTATCAGACAAACCAGCTTCTGCACCAATGGCAGTCATCGTGCCCATGGTGTCGAAGAAGTCAGTGATTAGCAATGTGAAAACAAGCAATGCTGCAGTTAAGAATCCTGCAGTTGCAAATCCACCAAACAAATCGAATTGACCAAGTAATCCAAAGTCAGGTGTTGCAAATATTGAACTTGGGATTGCTGGCACATTCAAATTCCAACCACTTGGGTTGACTTTGTCGGGTGCAGTAAATAGTGGTCCAATCTTGAATACGGATTCTAGAATTACAGCAAGCACTGTTGCTGACAGAACTCCGATTAAGATTGCACCTTTTGTTTGGCGGGCATACAAGAATGCGATCAAGAGCAAACCAAAGATGAAGACCACTACTGGCCATCCAACAAGGTTTCCGCCTGCGCCTAGTTCAACTGGAACTGGTCCAGATTGAGTACGGCGAACAAATCCTGCATCCACTAAACCAATTAGCGCGATGAATAAACCAATACCAACGGAGATAGCTATTTTTAATTGAGTTGGTACTGCTTTAAATACTGCAACGCGGAAGCCAGTAAGAACTGCAATGGTGATGATAATTCCTTCCAACACCACTAAGCCCATTACTTGATCCCATGGCATATAGCCTGCAGCGATTCTTGCAACGAACGCATTGATGCCAAGACCAGTTGCTAGAGCTAATGGAAAATTAGCAACAGCCCCCATCAATATGGTTAAAATTCCTGCAACCAACGCAGTTGCTGCTGCGATTGCTGCCAGATTAGGTGCTTCTCCGCCACCTAGGAATTTACCGTCGACATCTTGTGTGAATCCCAAGATCAGCGGATTTAGAACAACGATGTAAGCCATTGTTAAGTAAGTGACAAGTCCGCCACGAACTTCTTGACCTACGCTGGATTTTCTTTTCTTAATTTGGAAATATGAATCCAATGTTGCCATTAGCTAGTTTTTTCCCTCCCCAGTATTAGTTGCGAGTCAACTAATAAGGCACATTTTATTAACTCACGACCCTGATGCGGGCCTGAACACACTAGGAGATTTATTAAATATTTGTTACCGGCCGAAAAACTTTGCCAAATTCCAAAGGTTTCGAGGGGGATGTGACTGGTGTTAAAACCGAACCCCCTTCGCCAAGGCCTAGAAAGTCAAAATCTTGGTTTTGAAAGCCCCTGATCCACCCAGGCCAGGTTCCCCCGAAGTGGGCCAAGATTATTTGGTTTTTCAAAAGATTTAAACCCTTTCCGATTTCATTTCCACCAGGCATCACAACTTTGGAACCAAAAAGCATTGCTCCAGCACTGGAACCCATTACTACTGCGTCATTTTCTAAAGCTTTTCTAATTGCAACTTCAGCATTTGTGTCAACAAAACATTTAGTTAGTCGAGCAGGAGTTCCACCTGCAAAATAGATTGCATCTGCTTTCGCAAGCTGGGAAACATTTTCTTCTGATAAATCATTTTCACTCAAAATTGGACTCATGATTGTTTTTATGCCTAGATTTGCAAAATATTTCTCAGCCAGTTGGTAGGCCTGAAGTTGAGTAGGAAATGGAGCAGTCACAACAACTAGTAGGGGAGAGTTTTTATTTTTTCTTTTCTCTAATGCTGCAAGATCAGCTTCTGCATAAATATCGCTGAACTCGTTTCCACCCGAAGCAAGAATCCAGCCTGGCATTTTTAGTTCTTTACTTTTCTATCTAAAAGCCAGGTTCTAAATCCTGCGATTATCGAACCGATAATAAAGAAAGCTGCAATTGCATATGCTCCTGATTTAACAGCAGGAATTGTGGCGGCGTAATAGCCAGTAAGAGTAATTCCTACTCCCCAAGTAATTGCACCCACGAAATTACTGGAAAGAAATTTGTAATAGTTCATTTTGCCAATACCTGCTACAGCTGGAATTATCACTCGAGCCCAAGGCATATAGCGAGCAACCACCACTGCCCACCATCCGTATTTTTGATAGAACTTTTCAGTCCGCTTTATTGCTGCTTGAGTTTTTTTACCACCACGTTTTTGTAAATAAGGGCGACCATAATGACGAGCAAGCACAAATCCAACTTGATCACCAAAAAATGCAGCAATCCCAATACCGGTGACGAGAATTGCAATGTTGATATTGGATGAGCTGGCAGCAATTAATCCTGCTGCGAAGAGAAGTGAATCACCTGTAATAAAAGGAACAAATGCTCCAACGAAAAAACCTGTGCCTACAAAAACTAATCCCCACACCACCATGTAAAAGAGAAATGGACCAAATGCATCAAGCCAGCCATTTAATTGGCCATCTAATGCGGCACTTGGAAACACAATTCTCCTTTTGTTTTGACTATATATATAAGCGTAGTTAAGTAGAGCAAAGTGCGCATCACTAATAAGCGAAATAGACTTATTACATGAGTCACATTGGTTTTTTGTTCGATCTTGATGGAACTCTGGTTAATTCCAAACCTGCCGTTGAGAGAGCTTGGATCAAAT